>DASUFK010000087.1:0-5794 GCA_036274615.1 Gammaproteobacteria bacterium
GATCGGCAACTTGCCGGCCAGGAAACCCAGCATCTCGTTCGCGACGCCGAAGTTGCCCTCCGCGTTCTCGAAGTCGATGGGATTCACCTTGTGCGGCATCGTCGACGAGCCGACCTCGCCCGCGACGGGGCGCGAGCGGAAATACCCCAGGCTGATGTAGCCCCAGGCGTCGCGGCAGAGGTCGATCGCCACCGTGTTGAAGCGCGCGAGCGCTTGGCAGTACTCGGCGATCCAGTCGTGCGGCTCGATCTGCGTGGTGTAGCGCGCCGGAGTCAGGTCGAGCGATTTCAGAAACCGCTCGCTCACGTCGAGCCAATCCACGTCCGGATAGGCGATCGCGTGCGCGTTGAAGTTGCCGACGGCGCCGTTGAACTTGCCGCAAATCTCGACCGACGTGAACAGCGCGGTCTGGCGCTCGAGCCGCGCGACGAAGTTCGCGAGCTCCTTGCCGAGCGTGGTGGGCGTGGCAGGCTGGCCGTGCGTGCGAGCGAGCATCGGCACGCCGGCGAAGCGATGGGCGAGCGTGCGCAGCTCCACGGCGAGCGCCTTCATCTGCGGCGCGAGCACGCGCTGGCGCGCGTCGCGCAGCATCAACGCATACGACAGGTTGTTGATGTCCTCCGACGTGCTCGCGAAGTGTAGGAACGCGATGAGGTTGCCCGACGTGCCGCTCACGCCCTCGAGCTTCTCGCGCAGGAAATACTCCACGGCCTTGACGTCGTGATTGGTCACCGCTTCGAACGCCTTCACGTGCTTCGCGTCGTCGATGCTGAAGGTATCGACGATGTGGTTGAGCACGTCTTTCACCGGCGAGTCGAGCGGTGCCAAGTCGCTGATGCCGGGCTCGTCGGCGAGATGCTGGAGCCAGCGCACCTCGATGAGCACGCGATAGCGAATCAGCGCGTATTCGGAGAGGTACTGCCGAAGCGGCGCCGCCTTGCGGGCGTAGCGGCCGTCGAGCGGCGAGAGTGCGGTGAGCGTCGTCGGATCCAACCGCGCTTGGCCTATACAAGCGATTTCGGAGTGCGCATCATACTTGAATCTTCCTAGGAGAAAGCATGACGACCGAATTTCGCGTCGAGCGCGACAGCATGGGCGAGCTCAAGGTGCCCGCGTCCGCGCTCTGGGGTGCGCAGACTCAGCGCGCGGTGCAGAACTTCCCGATCAGCGGCATCCCGATGCCGCCCGCGTTCGTGCGCGCGCTCGGCCTCATCAAGTGGGCCGCGGCCGATGCGAACAAGAGCCTGAAGCTCCTGCCGGCGCAGATCGCCAAGGCGATTCAGACAGCGGCGCTCGAGGTTGCCGACGGTAAGCACCTCGACCAGTTTCCGATCGACGTGTTCCAGACGGGCTCGGGAACGAGCTCGAACATGAACGCGAACGAGGTCATCGCCAAGCTTGCGACGCAGGCGCTCGGCAAGCCCGTGCACGCCAACGATCATGTCAACATGAGCCAGAGCAGCAACGACGTGATCCCGTCGGCGATCCACGTGAGCGCCGCGCTCGAGATCACCGAGAAGCTCCTGCCCGCGCTCGAGCACCTGCGTGCGACCATCGACAAGAAGGCGAAGAAGGTTGCGGGCGTCGTGAAGACCGGCCGCACTCATTTGATGGATGCGATGCCGGTGCGGCTCGACCAGGAGCTGTCGGGCTGGTCGGCGCAGATCCTGAGCAACATCTTCCGGCTCAAGGGGTCGCTGCCGCGGCTCACGGGTCTCGCGCAGGGCGGCACCGCGGTCGGCACGGGCATCAACGCGCACCCGGAGTTCTCGGCGAAATTCAACGCGGCGCTCGCGAAGCGCACCGGAGTCGGCTTCCATCCGCTCGACAACTTCTTCGAGGCGATGAGCTCGCAGGACACTGCCGTCGAGGTCTCGGGGCAGCTCAAGACCACGGCCGTGAGCCTCATGAAGATCGCGAACGATCTCCGCTGGATGAACAGCGGCCCGCTCGCGGGCTTGGGCGAGATCGCGCTGCCGGCGCTGCAGCCCGGCAGCTCCATCATGCCGGGCAAGGTGAACCCGGTGATCCCGGAAGCCGTGGCGATGGTCGCCGCGCAAGTCATCGGCAACGACGCCACGATCACGATCGCCGGCCAGTCGGGCAACTTCCAGCTCAACGTCATGCTGCCCGTCGTGGCGCTCAACCTGCTGACGAGCATCGAGCTGCTCGCGAACGCGGCGCGCGTGCTCGCCGATTCGGCGATAGCAGGCTTCACCGTGAACCAGGCGCGGCTCGACGACGCGCTCGACCGCAACCCGATCCTCGTCACCGCGTTGAATCCGGTGATCGGCTACGAGAAGGGCGCCGCCGTCGCGAAGCAGGCGTACAAGGAAGGCCGGCCGATCCGCGAGGTCGCCGAGCAGGAGACGGACCTCTCCGCGGCCGAGCTGAAGAAGCTGCTCGATCCGCTAGAGCTCACGCAGGGCGGCATCAAGGGCGGCGGAGCCGGCGGAGGCGGCTGAGCGCCGTGTCCGCCGTTCGCGCGCCATCGCTCGCGGCAATTCGCCGCGTCCTGGCGACGCCGCGGCCTGCCGTGGATACGCACGCGCGGTTCGCCGCGAACGTGGAGGGCGGGGGCGAGCTGTCGCCCGAGCTTCGCGCGCTGTTCGACCGGCCGGCCCGTGCGGCATCGGTGCTCGTGCCGTTGCTCGAGCGTCCCGGCGGGCTCACGGTGCTCTTCACCGAGCGTGCCGCGCACCTCAAGGACCACGCGGGGCAAATCAGCTTCCCCGGCGGCCGCATCGCGCACGCCGGCGAGACGGCCGTGGACGCCGCGCTGCGCGAAGCGCGCGAGGAGATCGGGCTCGAGCCGGGCGGCGTGGAAATCCTCGGCGCGCTCGACGACTTGCTCACCGGCACGGGATTTCTCATCAAGCCCGTGGTCGGCTACGTGGCGGGCGGAACCTTCGTGGCGAAACCGGATCCCGCCGAGGTCGCGAGCGCCTTCGAGGTGCCGCTCGACTTCCTCTGCGAGCCCGCCGCGATCCACTCCACCTATCGCGACCGGCTCGGCACGCGCTTCCGCACCTACGAAGTCCTGCATGGCGGCTATCGGATCTGGGGTGCCACGGCCGCGATCCTCGTCAATTTTCGGGATCTGGTATCCAATGAATAAACAATCAGATAAGCGTGACATCGAGAAGCTACTCGAGATCATGGCGACGCTGCGAGACCCTGCCGGCGGTTGCCCGTGGGACCGCGAGCAGACGTTCGCCACGATCGCGCCGTACACCATAGAAGAGGCCTACGAAGTGGCCGACGCAATCGAGCGCGGTGCGCTCGCCGAGCTCGCAGGCGAGCTTGGCGACCTGCTGTTCCAAGTCGTGTTCCACGCGCGCATGGCCGAGGAGGCTCGCGCATTCGACTTCGGCGACGTGGTCGCGGCCATTTGCGACAAGCTCGTGCGCCGTCATCCGCACGTGTTCGGCGAAGTCCGAGGGCTCGATGTCGCGGCGCAGACGCGGCTCTGGGAAGAGCTCAAGCGCGAGGAGCGCGGCGCGGCGGGCGCGCGGGGCGTGCTCGACGGCGTGCCCACGGGAATGCCGGGATTGAGCCGCGCGGCGAAGCTCGGCAAGCGTGCGGCCACCGTGGGCTTCGATTGGCCGGACGCCGCGGGCGTGCGCGACAAGGTGCGCGAGGAGCTCGCGGAGCTCGACGCCGCGCTCGCGGCGGGGCCGAACGACGACGGTGCAGTTGCCGCGGAGATGGGCGATCTCTTGTTCTCGCTCGCGAACCTTTGCCGCCACTTGGGCCTCGACCCCGAGACCTGCGTGCGCGGCGCCAATGCGCGCTTCGAGAAGCGGTTCGGTTATGTCGAAGAACGCGTGCGCGCCGCGGGCGCCGATTGGCAGGCGCACGACGCCACCTCGCTCGACCGGCTCTGGCGCGAGGCCAAAGCGCGCACCTGAACGGCACCCCTCGAGAACCGAAAAAACTCAAGCTCTTCGCGGCCTCCAGACGTTCAGGTTCGATTCATAGCCTCGGCTCTAACCTGCGCCCACGATCCCAAAGCACGGATCGGAGGACTTCAGGAGAGCTGCGATGTTGGCGAAGTACGGAAAGGCGATGGTTGCGGCGGCGGCGGTGCTCGGCGCCGGTGTCTCGGGCAGCGCGCTCGCGGACGGCCGTGGCAACGGCCACTGGAAGCACGACGGTTATCGCGGTCCCACCCAATACGTCTATGCACGCGTCGTGGACGTCGACCCGATCGTCCACTACGTGACGGTCGATCGGCCGGAGCAGCGCTGCTGGAACGAGGTCGTGCGGCAGAGCAACACGCCGTTCGGCGTCGCGGGCCCGACCATTGCGGGCGGCATCGTCGGCGCGGCGATCGGCCGGCAGTTCGGCCACGGCGACACTCGCAACGCGCTCACCTTCATCGGCGCCGCCGCAGGCGCGGCGGTCGCGAATCAGCGCGCCGTGCATAACCAGGGTTATCACGACGAGACCGTGCAGCGCTGCGAGACGCTGAGCCATCCGTACACCGAGCAGCGTGTCGACGGCTACAACGTGACCTACCTGTACGAGGGCCGTCGCTACACGATGCAGACGGCGACGCCTCCGGGCGACTGCGTGCAGCTTGCGGTCGACATGCGGCCGGTGGTTTGGCGGTAGTCGGTAGAACGAACGGTGGTAAGTGTGCGGCATGGCGTGGGAAAGGTCGGGGCGGACGCGAGCCGTCCGCCCCGACGGCGGCGCGGCAACGCGCGGCCCCCTTCCTTGACGCGGACGAACCGCCGAATCCAAAGTGAGCGGGCCCTCTTTTCGGGTAGAGCAACAGTGAGCAAACCCCCTGTGTTCATCAAACATCGTGTCGCCGCGCTGCTCGGCGCGGCGGCTCTGCTCGGCGGGCTCGGTGTGGCCGACGCGCGGCCGATCCCGTCTCTCACGCTCGTCGATCCTGCTGCGGTCGACGGCGCGGAGGCGGCGCCGACGCAGCGCGGCGGCGTCTCGCTCGCGCAGGCAACGGCGATGGCGCAGAGCCGCTATCACGGCAAAGTGGTGCGCGCGGTGCCGTACATGCAGGGCGACCGCGTGATCTACGAGATCCGGATCCTGGGCGACGACGGCCGCGTGCGCACCGTGCTCATCGATGCGCAGAGCGGCGCATTCCTGAACTAGAAGGGGCGGTCATGCGCTTGCTACTCGTCGAAGACGATCAGAACTTGAACCGCTCCCTCGCGGCGCAGCTCGAAGCGGCTGGCTATGCGGTCGACCGGGCCGAGGACGGACGCGAAGGGCTGTACTACGCACGCGAGTATCCGATCGACCTCGCGATCGTCGACCTGGGTTTGCCCACGCTGTCCGGCGTCGAGCTCATCAAGCAGCTGCGCGCCGACGGCAAGGACTATCCGATCCTCGTGCTCACGGCGCGCGACCGCTGGCAAGACAAGGTCGAGGCGCTGAAGATCGGCGCCGACGACTACGTCGTGAAGCCGTTCCACGTCGAAGAGGTGATGGCGCGCGTGGATGCACTGCTGCGCCGCGCCGGCGGCTGGGCGCAGTCGGAGCTCGTCTGCGGGCCGATCACGCTCGATACGCGCACCCAGGAGGTCAAGGTCGACGGCCGCAAGCTCGACCTCACGAGCTTCGAGTACAAGCTGCTCGAGTACCTGATGCTGCACGCGGGCGAAGTGCTGTCGAAGACGCAGATCACCGAGGCGCTATACGACGAGGACTTCGAGCGCGACAGCAACGTGATCGAGGTTTTCATCGGACGCCTGCGCCGCAAGCTCGACCCCGACAACGGGTACAAGCCCATCGAGACGCTGCGCGGCCGCGGCTACCGCCT
>DASUFK010000088.1:0-3380 GCA_036274615.1 Gammaproteobacteria bacterium
TGAGTAGTCGCCGTAGTTGAGGCCGCGCTGCTCGCGGATCACGTTGAACAGGTGGCTCGCCTGGTTGCGGTGCTCGCCGAGCCAGGAGTTCGCGATCCAGAGCGCGTAGTAGTCGCGCTCGCCGCGGTGCACGTTCAGCGGAAAGCCGGCGCTGATCGACGCGTCCGCGCCGGGCTTGTCCACGATCAGGAGCTCGCGGCCGCGGATCGGCGCCGGCGCGATCGGGGGCGCGGGCTTCGCGGCGCCGCGCGGCAGACGAGCCAGCGCCGCGCGCAGCTTCGCGACCACGGCGTCGTCGAACCCGCCGCCGATGCCGGCCAACGCCGCGTCGAGGGTGAAGTGCTCGCGATAGAACTTGCGAACGTCGTCGAGCGTGATCGACTTGAGCCCCTGCACCGTGCCCTCGCTCGGGTGCGCGTAGCGCGTGCCGCGGAACACGAACTCCTCGAGCGCGGCCTTGCCGAGATCCTCGTCGGAGGAGTAACGCAGCGTGTTCTCGAGGTCGTTGATCGCGTCGGCCTGCACGCGCTCGAAGTCGGACTCGTCGAACCCGGGGCGCGCGAGCGCGTCGGCGAACAGCTCGAGGAACTGCTCGACGTTGTCGCGGTGCGCGCGGCCGCCGAGCGTCGTGCGCTCGCGGTCCACGCGCACGTCGTAGCCCGCGGCGAGCGGATAGAGCTTCTCGAGGATCATCTCGAGCGAGTTCGCTTCGGTGCCCGCGTCGGCCAGCATCTCGCCCGTGAGGAAGGCGAGCCCTTCCTTGCCGGGCGGATCGTTCTGCGAGCCGGACGCGAACTGAATCGAGAAGGAGATCGTGGGATCGGCCGCGACCTTCAGCAGCACCAGGTCGTTGCTCATTGCCGCGCTCGCAGCACTCCGACCGTGCGTCGGCGCGCGCTCAAATAGCTCTGCGCGGCGCCCTGGACGTCGGCCGGTGTGATCGCGGTGTAAGTCGCATAGAGCGAGTCGACGCTGTCGAGCCCGCCCGAGAGCGCGATGAACTGCGCGAGCCGCGACGCTACGGCGTCGGGCGTTTGCAGTCCCATCAAGAAGCCGTACTTGAGCCGGCGCTGCAACGCCGCGAGTCGCTCGGCCGCGGGCGGCGTGTCGCGATACTCCGCGATCGTGGCGTCGATGGCGCCTAGCACGTAGTCCACCTTGTCCGGGTCCTTCACGCGGGTAGTGATGTCGAGCAGGCCGGGATCGCGGCTCGCGTCCGCGCCGGCGTCGAGGAGCTCCACCACCTGCTCGTCGAGCACGAGACGGCGATACGCTTCGCTCGTCTCGCCGAACGCGAGCTCCGCGAGCAGATCGGCAGCGACGCGCGTGCGGTTTGCGGGATCGAACGCGGGCACCTTGTACGCGACTTGCACGATCGGCAGCGTCTGGCCGTCGTATGCAACGTCCACGCGCCGTTCGGCCGTTTGCTCGGGCTCCACCGGAATTTGCGGCGCCACGTAGCCGCGCTGCCAGCCGGCGTAGTGCTTCTCCACGAGCGCGAACACGCGCTCGGGCTCCACGGCGCCGACGAACAACAGCACCGTGTTCTCGGGGCGGTAGTAGCGCGCGAAGAACTCGCGCGAGTAGCCGTACATGGTGGGCATCGCGGCGATGTCGCGTTCGTAGCCGAGCGTGGTGTGGCCGTACGGGTGCTTCTCGAACGCCTTGTCCATCAGCGCCTCGTAGAGCGCGAACTCGGGCTCGGTGCGGGTCTTGCGGTACTCGCCGTAAACCGCGCCGGCCTCGGTTTGGAACGCGGGCTTGCCGTACGCCAGGTGCTGGAAGCGGTCGGCCTCGAGCTCGACCACGCGCTCGAGGTCCTCGGCGGCCATCGAGATGTGGTACGCGGTGTGGTCGTCGGTGGTGTACGCGTTGCCGTCGGCGCCGAGCGACGTGAGCACGCGCATGTACACCTCGGACGGAAAGCGCTCGGTGCCGCGGAACATCATGTGCTCGAAGAAGTGCGCGAAGCCCGAGCGGCCGGGCTCGTACTCGTCGCGCGAGCCCGTGCGCACGATCGACCAGAATGCGACGAGACCTTCGCTCGGCATCGGCATCACGATGACCTCGAGGCCGTTGGCGAGCGTTCGCGTGCTGCTCGGGAAGGGGATGATTCGACTCATCGCCCGATTAAACCACGCCGCAGCGAAGCGAAAACAGGGACATGTTGGTTTTTCCGCGGAGACGGCACGGAGCGAAAAATAGGGACATGTTACTTTTTCGCGCGCGATCCGGGCGAGGCGTGGCGGCCGACACCCGCGCGAAAAAGTAACATGTCCCTATTTTTCGCGGGCGACGCCGGGGACGCCGGACTCCACGTCGAATGACGCGAGCACGTGCGTCTTCGAGTCGCGGTGCGCGACGTCGTCGACGGCGACGAGGTCGGCGTGCAGCCGCTCGGGCCGAATCGCGAGGCGCAGGTAGCCGCGCGTGTCGCTGCGCGCCAAGTGCACGTTCGGGTTCTCCGGCAGCCAGCGGTCGAAGTCCGCCTGCGGTCGCCCGGGCGAAGTGATCGACGTGGTCACGAGCTCCGTGGCCACGATCGGCGACTGCGGATCCTGCGCGCGGCGGTTCACGTCGTTCACGAGGAACGCGTGGATGTCGCCGGAGAGGATCACGGGGTTCGCGATCTTGCGCTCGGCGAGGAAGTCGACGAGCCGAGCGCGCGCGGCCGGGTAGCCGTTCCAGCCGTCGGCCCAGTAGCGCACGTCGTCGTCGCCGCTCTGATCGAAGTGCGCGAACAGCGTCTGCTGGCCGAGCAAGTTCCAGCGCGTGCGGCTTGCGGCGAGCGCGTCGAAGAGCCACGACTCCTGCGCCGCGCCGAGCATCGTGCGCGTGTCGTCGTAGAGCTCGGGGCACGGCTCCACGAGCGCCCCGGGCCCGCACGCTTGATGCGAGCGATATTGGCGGCCGTCGAGCATCGAGAGGCTCACGAGATCGCCGAATGCGCGGCGCGCGTAGAGATGCTGATATGGGCCGGAAGGCACGAGCCGCCGCGGCAGCGGCAGGTGCTCGTAGTACGCCTGATACGCGGCGGCGCGGCGCGCGAGGAACAGCTCTCCGGAGTCGCCGTCGCCTTGGTCGTTGGCGTAGTCGTTCGTGACCTCGTGATCGTCGTGTGCCGCCATCCACGCGCACGCCGTGTGTGCTGCCTGGAGATCAGGGTCGAGCTTGTAGAGCGAGTAGCGGTGCCGGTAGTCGTCGAGCGTGTGCGCCTCGCTCGCGTCGTGCGCGCGCGCACGCTCGACGCCGCGCTGGTCGTAGATGTAGTCGCCCACGTGCACGACGAGGTCGGGCGCATCCTCCGCGATTGCGCGATACGCGGCGTAGTAGCCCCACTCGTAGTACTGGCACGACGCCACCGCGAGCTTCAGCTCGGC
>DASUFK010000089.1:0-15031 GCA_036274615.1 Gammaproteobacteria bacterium
TCACGCAGGACGACGCGCACATCTTCTGCACGGAGCAGCAGATCACCGAGGAGACCGGCAACGTGTGCCGGCTGCTGCTCTCCATCTACAAGGACTTCGGCTTCGACGATGTGGTGATCAAGTTCGCCGACCGTCCGGCGAAGCGCGTGGGCGCCGACGAGGTCTGGGACCGCGCGGAGGCCGCGCTGCAGAGCGCGATGCAGTCGCTCGGCCTGCAGTACACGTTGAACAAGGGCGAAGGTGCGTTCTACGGCCCCAAGATCGAGTTCGCGCTGCGCGACGCGATCGGCCGCGACTGGCAGTGCGGCACGCTGCAGGTCGATCTCAATCTGCCCAATCGCCTCGGCGCCACCTACATCGGCGAGGACGGCAACCGCCATACGCCCGTGATGCTGCACCGCGCGATCTTCGGCTCCCTCGAGCGTTTCATCGGCGTGCTGCTCGAGCACTACGCGGGCGCGCTGCCGTTCTGGCTCGCACCCACGCAGGTGATGGTCGCCACGATCACGTCCGACGCCGACGCGTACGCGGCCGAGGTGCGCGCGCGCCTCGCCGAAGCGGGATTGCGGGCGGACGTCGACGTGCGCAACGAGAAGATCAACTACAAGGTGCGCGAGCACAGCCTCGCGAAGATTCCGGTGATCTTCGCGCTCGGCAAGCGCGAGGTGGCCGAGGGCACGGTGTCGATGCGGCGCCTGGGACAGCAGGCGCAGTCCACGTTGCCGCTCGCCGAGGCGGTCGCATTGCTGAGCGCCGAGACTCTGTCACGCGGCAGCGAAAAATAGGGACAGGTTACTTTTTCGGCGAGCGGTGTGCGTTAATGACGCTCGTACGCCGAAAAAGTAACCTGTCCCTATTTTTCGCGGAGAGAGAACGATGCGGTTGGTGAGCTTCGAGATCGACGGGCGGGCGAGCTACGGCTTGGCCAGCGGCGACGGCGTGATCGACGCCGGCAAGCGTCTGGGCTCGAAGTACCGTGGCTTGCGCGACGTGTTGATCGCGGGCGCGCTGCCCGAGCTTCGCAAGCTCGAGCGCGAGAAGCCCGATCACTCGCTCGCCGGCGTGGCGTTGCTGCCGCCGATCGCCGACGCCGGCGTGAAGCTGCTATGCATCGGCATCAACTACGTGCCGCACATGAAGGAAATGGGCAGAGAGCGACCGGAATATCCCGTCGTGTTCGTGCGTTTCGCCGACAGCGTCGTGGGCCACGGGCGAGCGCTCGAGCGGCCGCGCGCCTCGAAGAGCTTCGACTACGAGGGCGAGCTCGCGGTGATCATCGGCAAGCGCGCGCGGCACGTGAGCCGCGCCCGAGCGCTCGAGTACGTCGCAGGCTACAGCTGTTTCAACGACGGCAGCATCCGCGACTACCAGCGCCACTCGCAGCAGTTCACGCCGGGCAAGAACTTCCACGCGAGCGGCTCGTTCGGTCCCTGGCTCGTAACCGCCGACGAGCAACCGGATCCCAAGAAGCTGCGCCTGCAAACGCGCTTGAACGGCACGGTCGTGCAAGACGAGAGCGTGGGCGAGCTGTGCTTCGACATTCCGCAGCTCATCGAGTACTGCTCCACGTGGGCGCAGCTCGAGCCCGGCGACGTGATCGTCACGGGCACGCCGGGCGGCGTGGGCGCGGGGCGCACGCCGCCGCTGTGGATGAAGGCGGGCGACGTCGTCGAAGTGGACATCTCCGGCATCGGCGTGCTGAGCAACCCGGTCGTGGATGAGACGGCCGCGTAGCCCGCTCCTCCCCATCGGCTGCGGCGCGGCGCGAGCCGCATCGTGGCTCGCGCTCGCGCTCGTGGGCAGCCTGCTGTCGCGCGAGGCGTCCTCCGAAGAGGGGCCGGACCTCGACTGGATCGATCGCGACGCGCTCGCCGCGGGCGAGGTGCTCGTGCACGCCGAACATGCGGAGCGCCCGCTCACCGCGCTCATCAAGATCGCGGCCGAGATCGACGCGCCGGCAACCGCGATCTGGGACGTGCTCAAGGCGTGCGAGCTGTCCCCGCAATACGTGCCGACCGTCGTGAGCTGCCGCTCGCTCGAGAAGTTGGATGACGGCCGCGCCGAGCTCTTTCTCCAGGTGGTGAAGCCGGCCTTCTTCATGCCCACGTTCGAGCACGTGTTCCGCCTCGACTACGAGCCCTACCGCCGCATCGACGTGCATCGCGTGAGCGGGCCGATCGCGTACATGGAAGGCAGCTGGTGGCTGCTGCCGCAGCAGTCCGGGAAGGTCCTGCTCATCCATCAACTCGAGGTCGACCCCGGGATGCCGGTGCCGCGGTTCTTCGTGCGCGCGACGCTGAAGCGCGACCTGCCGAAGCTCGTACAAGCCGTGCGCGAGCGCGCCGAGGCGCAGCGGTAGATCGAGGCCGACCGCCAGGGATGGCGGAAGTGCCGCGATTGCAGGACGCAGCGACCGACCGCCGCCCTGCTTGTGATCGCGGTCACTCCGCTAAGCGCGCGCGTTTGTTACGGTTCCGAGCATGGAACCTTTGGCCGGCGGCGCGCCGCGAATCCTGATCCTCGAGTCGGACGCGAAGCTCCGCGCCACCCTGCTCCGTTACGCCGTAAAGGGCTGGCAGGACACCGCCGTGCAGTCGATGGGCGCCACACTCGCGGACATCGTCATCGATAGCGAGCGCTTGCGAAGCTTCGACGTGCTACTCGTGGGCTGCGACTTCGCGCAGGACGGCAGCGCGGACAGCGCAACGCTGCGAGCGCTGCGAGCCATCAGCGCCGACCCTGCCAATCCGGCCGTGATCTTGTTGACCACCAAAGGCAGCGAGTACACCGCCGTCCAAGCGATAAAGTCCGGGGCGTTCGACTACATACCGAAGGCCTTGCTCGGCCGCGAGCAGATCGTGAGCGCCGTGCAGCGCGCCATGCTGCATCGCAAGGGGCCCATCGGCGACCGCGACGGCAACGTGCGGGGCGTGCTGCGTCTCTTCGGCTACGACATGCGCCGCTGCTTGGCGAACCGCGAGAACGTGTCGGTGCACGTGGCCTTCGGCGCCGAGCGCCGTAAGGAAGTCGTGCTCAAAGTGCTGCACCGTGGGCCCGGCTCATTGTCACGCGATCGTAATTTCGAGCGCTTCGTGGACGAGTTCAAACTGCTCTACGACATCAACGATCCGGCCGTGCCGGAAATCTACGACTTTCGCGTCACGAGCCAGTACTGCTACATCGCCATGGAGTACTTCGCGCTCGGTCACCTCGGCGGCAAGCTCGGGCAGGCGGCCACGCCGGCCGACGCGCTGAAAAATGTCGCGGAGATCGCGCACGCGCTGTCGATCATCCATGGCGCCGGCATCGTGCACCGCGATCTCAAACCGGGGAACATCATGCTGCGCGACAACGGCACGGTCGCGCTGATCGACTTCGGCATCTCGCGCTCGGCCCACGTGAACCGCGAGGGCGCGGACGGCGGCGGGCCGATCACCGGCACACCCTATTACATGAGCCCCGAGCAAGCTCGCGGCGCGAGCACCGACGAGCGCACCGATATCTACGCGCTCGGCGTGATCCTCTATCAGATGTTGACGGGCGAGAAACCGTACGCCGGCGATACACCCGAGGCCATCCTCGAGCAGCACTGCAACACGCCGGTGCCGCGCCTGGCTCGCGGTCTCGCGCTCTACCAGCCGCTGCTCGACCGCATGCTCGCGAAAGACGCCGCGCAGCGGCTCGCGAGCGCGCGCGAGTTGCTCGAGGCGATCGACTCGCTGGCGGCCGCCGCCGAAGCGGACGCGGACAGCGCGGAGGCGCTGTCGGCGTAGGACGGAGAAGCGATTACGGTCCGACGTCTTCGGGGCCGGACCCGGCAGATCCCTTCAACGAAGCGAAATCGAACAACGCACCGTCGGCGAGATGCGACGCCGTGACGTTTTGCAGGCTGCGGAACAGACGGTCGGTGCGGCCCGGGTCTTCCTGCTCCCAGTTGGCGAGCATCGCCTTCACTTCGCGCCGTTTCATGTTGTCTTGCGAGCCGCAAAGCTTGCACGGAATGATCGGAAACCCTCGGCCGCGCGCGTAGCGCGCGATGTCGCGCTCCGCGCAGTAGGCGAGCGGGCGGATGACCACGTGCCTGCCGTCGTCGGAAAGAAGCTTCGGCGGCATCGCCTTCATCCGGCCGCCGTAGAACATGTTCAGGAACAGCGTCTCGACGATGTCGTCGCGGTGGTGCCCCAGCGCCACTTTCGTGGCGCCGAGCTCGCTCGCCACGCGGTACAGCACGCCGCGGCGCAGGCGCGAGCAGAGCCCGCACATCGTCTTGCCGGGCTCGATGACGCGCTTGACGACGGAATAGGTGTCTTCCTCGACGATTCGATACCGAACGCCGAGCTCATCCAAGTAGCGCGGCAACACCTCGACGGGGAAGTCGGGTTGCTTCTGATCGAGATTCACGGCCACCAGCTCGAAGCTCACGGGTGCGCGGCGCTGAAGGCTCAACAACATGTCGAGCAGCGTGTAGGAATCCTTGCCGCCCGAGAGGCAAACCATGACGCGGTCGCCGTCCTCGACCATTCGGTAGTCGCCGATGGCCTTGCCGACTTGGCCACGCAGGTGCGCCTGCAGCTTCTGCCAACGCCCCGAAGGGGCGGCAGCGTCGCCGGCCTGCTCGCCGGGCTCGACTTCCGAGTGGTGAGCCGAGGTGATTGCGGATTGTTCGAGTCCTGCCATGGTTATCAAACGGTGAATCAACGACTTTGGATCAGATCAAGACCTGCTCTCGGACACGCGATCGACGTCGCCGCGACATAATACAAGAGTCGCCAACGAGCGACGATCCCCGGTCACTGTGACCCCTATCACTGCAACACTTCGCGCTTTTGCCTAGTGTTGCAACACACGATTACGTAAACCGGTTGCCAATGAAGCGTACGGCGATAGCAATTGTGTTGGCGCTTGCAGCACTAGGGTTGCTGATCTCTCTGGCGCTCGAGTCTCGACCGATGCCGGTCGAAGTACACGTGGCCCAGTATACGATCACATCCGACCTCGAGCGCATCAACGACGATTTCAAGACGCTCGTCACCACACTCGAGGATTCCTGGAACGAGACCCAGCCTCCCGGTGAAGCGGCTCGCGCGCTGCTCGCGCGCATTGCGGCGCAACCGCAGCAATTGCCGCGGTCGCTGTTCGAGCTTCGCGGCAGTGCGAGCCAGGAGCAGCGGCTGCAGAACAGCTTCAACGGCTTCACGAAGACCATCGAGGACTCTGCCGCTCTCGCCGGCGAGCTGGTCGCCGACGAAGGCGACTACGCCTCGAGCGTCGCATTCCTGCGCGAGTCCGGCACCCGGGTCATCGAGCAAATGCGCGACCTGAAGCTCGACCGCGCGGCCGCCGACACCTTCCAGCTCGTCGTCGGCACGCTGGACTTCGCGGGACCGCGTCCGTCGGTGCAGGAGTTCGAGCTGCGCCGCTTGCTCGCCACGCTCGCGCGCGAGCAGCGCGCGGACGGCATGCCGGCCGACATCGAGCGAGTTCGAAGCTCCGTCGATACGATCCTGAGCAAGAAGGCCGGCATCCAGAGCAAGCTGCGCCAGCTCGCCGGCACGCCGGTGGTGTCGTACGCCACCAACCTCTCGCTGGCCGCGCGCGATCTTTACCAAACCACCACCGCTCGCGTCGACCAGGCGCGGTTGATGCTGTCGATCTACGCCGTCGTTCTGTTGCTCGCCGTGGGCTTCGTGGCGGCGCGCTTGCACGGCAGCTACCGTGAGATCAACCGAGCCAACTCCGATCTCGCGACGCTCAACGAATCGCTCGAGCAGCGCGTGCAAGAGCGCACCAACGAGCTCGCCGGCACGTTGAGCGACCTCAAAGAATCGCAGGTGCAGCTCGTGCAGGCCGAGAAGATGTCGTCGCTCGGTCAGCTCGTGGCGGGCATCAGTCACGAGATCAACACGCCGCTGCTCTATCTCGCCAACAACGGCGAGCTCATCGCGGAGCGCATCGCGTTGATGCGCGAGTTCGTCACGAGCTGCGCGGCCGCGTTCTCGATCAAGTCCGAGGACTTCAAGGACCGCACCGAATATCAGCAGCGCTTCGTGGGGGCGCTCAAGGACGTCAAGACGCTGCTGCGCGACGCGGATCTCGAGGGCGCGCTGCAGGAGGCCGAGGACCTCGCGCGCGACAGCATCGCCGGCCTCGGCGACCTCACCGAGATGGCGCAGAGCTTGAAGGACTTCAGCCGTCTCGATCGCGCGCCCGTCGCGAGCTTCGACGTGAACGCCGGTATCGACAAGACGCTGGTGATCGCCAAGAACATCGTCAAGCACAAAGCCAACGTACGGAAGTTCTACGGCGAGCTCCCCGAGATCCAGTGCTCGCCTTCCCAGATCAACCAGGTGTTCCTCAACATCATCACGAACGCCGCGCAAGCGATCGAGAAGCACGGCGAGATCGTGATCACCACCAAGCTGCACGACTCGCAGCACGTGGCGATCCGCATCGCCGACACGGGCTGCGGCATCCCGCAGGAGAACCTGAGCAAGATCCGCGATCCGTTCTTCACCACCAAGGAAGTCGGCACGGGCACGGGCTTGGGACTGTCGATCGTGGACGAGATCATCCGCAGCCATGGCGGCGATCTCCTGATCGAATCGGAAGTGGGCAAAGGCTCGGCGTTCACCGTGGTGTTGCCGATCAAGCACACCGCGGCGCCCGCCGAGACGCAGGGCGAAGCCACGGAAGACCAATACGTAGAGCCGTTGGCGGAGGCCGTATAGCGAATGGAAGCCCAAGTCGACGCCGTTCGGCCCCGCCTGCTGTTCGTCGATGACGAGCAGCGGGTGCTCAACTCGATGCGGATCATGTTCCGCCGTCAGTTCGACTTGTTCCTGGCGTCGCACGGCGCCGAGGCGCTCGATATCGTCAAGGACAAGGACATCGACGTGATCGTGGCCGATCACCGGATGCCGAAGATGACCGGCGTCGAGGTGCTGTCGAAGGTCCGCACGATGTCGCCGAGGACGGTGCGCATCCTGCTCACCGGCTACGCGGATCTCGACGCGGTGGAAGGCTCGATCAACGACAGCGAAGTCTTCAGGTTCCTCACGAAGCCGTGCGCGCCGAAGCAGCTTCGCGAAACGATCGAGCTCGCGGCGAAGCTCGCGCGCGAGGCGCCCGCGCCCGACGTGCAGGACACGCTGTCGCCCGAGGACACGCTCGAGATCGTGATGGAGAGCGACACGGTCAAGGAGATCACGAGTCAGAACCGCGCGGCCGCGGTGCCGGCTGCGGCCACGGCGCACAAAGAGGACCGCGCGTCGAGCACCGACATCATGCAAGCGCCGCAGTTTCCGCCCGCAGCGGACGCAGCCGCGGCAGAGCCGTCCAAGAGGCTCGCCACCGGGCTCGGCATCGTCGTGTTCTCGAGCGACAACGACGTCATCGACAACGTGCAGAAGGCGGTGCGCGGGCGGCTACCCGTGTACAACGCCGGCAACATCGTGCACGTCATCAAGATCATCGACGAGCACCGCCCCGGCGTGCTCGTCACCGACGTGTCGGAGGACAAGGCCACGATCCAGTCCATGACGGCGCGTCTCAAAGAGCACTTGCCGCAGCTCGTGACGATCGCGGTCTCGCAGCACCGCGACGTCCTCGACATGGTGTGGCTCATCAATCACGGGCAGATTTTCCGCTTTCTGCGCAAGCCACTGTCGGCCGGCCGCTGCGCGATCAGCTTGCAGGCGGCGCTGCAACATCATCGCCTGCTCTTGAAGAATCCGGAGCTCATCAAGCGTCACGAAGTGGATCCAAGCGCGACTGGCGACAGCGGAATCGTGGAAGGGATGCTGTCGAAGCTCAAGAGCATGAAGCGTCTGTGGGGTAACGCATGAGCACCGCAACGAATGGCAAGAACGACTCGCGCCAGAGCGACCTGCTGCTCTGGGTTGCGGGCGGCGTGATCGCTACGGTCGGAGTGGCGTGGCTCGTGATCCTGCGTCCCTGGGGATCGGGTGACGAACAAGCCGCCGCGGCCGTGCCGGAACCCACCGTCGTGCTCGCGACCGCGGCGGGCGCGCCGCCGAGCCCCGATCCCTCGGCGTCCGCGCAGCCCCAAGACGCCGGAGAGGTCGAGGCCGGCCTCGACAACCCGCTGCGGATGGCGAAGCTCGCGTACGACGCGGGCATGCTCGTTGAGCCCGCCGAGTACAGCGCCTGGACGCTCTACTCGAAGGTGCTCAAGAACGAGCCGAACAACACCGAGGCCATCGAAGGCATCACGAAGGTCGCAGACGATCTCGTGCGGCGCGGCGAGACCGCGCTCGACCAAGGACGATTCGACGACGCGCGCGACACGATCGAGCGGATCCGCGCCGTGCTGCCGCAGCACTCGGGCGCCAAGGCGCTCGCCGAAAAGCTGTTCCCGGTGGCCCCCGTGGTCGCGAAGCTGCAGCCGCAGCTCAAGCCGGAATTGACGGCGCCGCCGCCGCCGAAGGTGGTGCCGGTCGAGACGCCGCAAGCGCCGGCGAAGCCGGCCGTGGACCCGATCGTCGAGGCAGTTGCCTCGTTCGACAAGGCGATGGCCGCGAGCCGCTTGCTCACCCCCACCGACCAGAGCGCGAAGCACTTCGTCGAGATCCTGATCGCGATCAATCCGAGCCACGAGGCCACGCGCCGCGCGCAGCAGCGGCTCACGAGCGAGTTCCTGTCGCGCGCCACGCAGTCGCTCGAGGCGCTCGATACCGAGGCGGCGAGGATCTGGATCGACGAGGCCGAGGGCGTAGGCGCCGATCCGAAAGGCGTGCTCGCCGCGCGCAATAGCCTCACCGAGCAGCTGATCTCGATGGAATCGGCGAAGCCGATGCCGGCGTCCGCGTTGAAGATCTCGACCTACGTGGCGCCGGAGTATCCGCAGCGCGCGCTCGAGCGCCACATCCAAGGCTGGGTCGACGTCGAGTTCACGGTCGCGATGGACGGCAGCACGCGCGACATCTCGGTCGCGGACGCCTCGACCGACAACTACTTCCGCCGCGAGGCGGTGGCCGCGGTGGAGAAGTGGCGGTTCGAGCCCCGGATCTTCATGAACCGGCCGATCGCGCAGCGTTCGTACACGCGGATCCGGTTCGTCCAGTAGCGCGAGGGACGGCGGAAGTGCCGCAAGTGCAGGATGCCGTTTGCGGGCGACCGCCTGAAGCCGCCAACGATCGTTTGCTATTCGACATAACGCCTCTCCGCCGTAGCCCCGCTGCCCGGCGGTTACGCTAAGATTCCGGGCAGAGGTCTCATCCAAGAAGACCGCGGAGAGTGCGACCATGCCCAGTATGAAACTTGAAATCGCGGCCCTGCTGATCCTCGGCTCGGCAGCCTCGGTCTCCGCGCAAGAGCTTCGTTGCGACTGCACGAGCGTCGTCGACACCTGCACCGCCGAAGTCGCCGCGCGCGGCAGCTTCCTCGAGGTGAAGACCAACAAGGCTCAATGCTCGCGCGTCGACTACTTCGTCGACGGCCAGCCGTTCGTCTCCGTGGCGGTCGACGGGGAGGACCGGCAAAACTGGCCGGCGCGCACCGCCAATCCGAAGATCCTCGTGCAGAGCTGTCAGGTATGCCGAGAAAATTCGCCGACGGCCGCGCGGCCGCTCGCCCCCCGAGCTCCCGCCGCCGAGCCCGCTGACGGAGCCGAGAAGAAATTCGAGCCGCTGCTCGCGGCGGAGCCCGAATATCCCGCCGCGGCCCGCGCGCGCGGAGTGCAGGGCCACGTGGACGTGGAGTTCACCGTGAACGCCGCAGGCACCGTGGAGAACGCGCACGTCGTCGCGGCCGAGCCGCGCAACACATTCGACGGCGCCGCCCTCGCCGCAGTGGCTCGCTGGCGCTACCCCGCCGCTGCCGACCGCGCGCCGCAGACGGTGCAGCAGCGCATCGACTTCAAGCTCGACGCCGCGCGCCTCGGGCGCGGCGCGGCGCCGGCGCGTGCCGACAACGCGGGGCCGCGTAACGAGTGCATGCGCGAGGACACGGTGTACAACTACGGCGAGAGCGTCGACGTGGGCTTGATCAATGTCTGCGGCGAGCCGCTGCACGTCTACGGCTGCGCGCCCGGCACCGGCCGGTACGCGAACCGCTGGGTCTGCAACGACACCGAGGACCAGGACAACGTGATCGTGGGCGCGAGCGACCGGCGCGTCGGTAATCGAGTCACGCTCCCGACCCCGCAGGGCTCGCGCACGTTCACCTACGCGGACAACTTCGTGCTGTCCCGCGCGCCCAACTCGCAGTACCTGTGGGTCGCCTGCGCCGAGCAGGACACGGCCTGCCGCTCGAACGCCCGCGAGTGGACACGCTCGGTAGGCGGCCAGCCCGCGAGCTTGAACCCGCAGGACCGCAGCGCGCTCGCCGTCGCGCGCTCCTACTAGGGCGCGCGCTCCGGCTCCGGGGCGGCCGCGGCCGGCGCGCTCGCGCGCTCGTGGTAGCGCGTCGCGAGCCCGGTGAGCAGCACCGTCAGAATCGTCAGCCCGAACGCGAACAGAAAGCCGAGCACGGCGATTCGCTGCGCACGCGACGGCTGCTTCGGAGCGGCTGGCTGAGTCGGGTCGGAAGGCATCGGATCGGGTACGATGACGTCGGCCGGTAGGCGCCCATCATACCCTGCTGCGCCGAGGGACGTTCCTGACTCAGCTGCACAGTGGTTTCGGGCTGGCCGTGCTCGTGGGCCTCGCTTGGTTGCTCGGCGAGAACCGCCGCGCCGTGAGCTGGCGAATTCCCGTCGTCGGCGTGGTCATGCAGGTGGGGATCGCGCTTCTGCTGCTCAAGCTGCCGCAGAGCCGCGCGCTGTTCGCCGCGCTCAACGACGCGGTGCGCGCGCTCCAAGCGGCGAGCGAAGCCGGCACCAGCTTCGTGTTCGGGTACTTGGGGGGCGGGCCGCTGCCGTTCGAGGAGACCACGCTCGGCGGAAGTCTCGTGCTCGCGTTCCGCTCGCTGCCGCTCGTCATCGTGGTGAGCGCGCTCACGTCGCTGCTCACTTACTGGCGCGTGCTGCCGATCATCGTGCGCGGCTTGTCGTCCGTATTCGAACGAACGTTCCGCGTGGGCGGCGCGGTGGCGCTGTCCACGGCCGCCAATATCTTTCTCGGCATGGTGGAGGCGCCGCTCTTCATCCGCGGCTATCTGCGGCAGCTTTCCCGCGGCGAGCTCTTCATGGTGATGTGCACGGGCATGGCGTCGATCGCCGGAACCGTGTTCTTTCTATACGTGACGATCTTGGGACCCGTGATTCCCGACGCCGCCGGCCAGCTGCTCACCGCATCGATCATGAGCGCTCCCGCGTCCATCATGATCGCCTGGCTCATGGTGCCGCCCGAAGGAAAACCCACCGCCGGCTCGCTGTCGCCGGCGACGCTTCAAGCCACGAGCTCGATGGACGCCGTGACCCAGGGCACGGAGCGCGGGCTCGCGCTGTATCTCAACATCGTGGCGATGCTGATCGTGCTCGTGGCGCTCGTGCAGCTCGCGAACTCGGTGCTGGGGCTGCTCCCCGGCGTAGGCGGAGCGCCGCTCACGCTCGAGCGGATGCTCGGCTGGGTGATGGCACCGGTGGTGTGGCTCATGGGAGTGCCGTGGTCGGAGGCGCCGCTCGCGGGCAGCCTCATGGGCATCAAGACGGTGCTCAACGAGTTCCTGGCGTATCTCGAGCTCGCGAAGATCGATATGGGCTTGAGCGAGCGCACGCGCCTCATCATGACGTACGCCTTATGTGGCATGGCGAATTTCGGCAGCCTGGGCATCATGATCGGCGGGCTCACGGCGATGGTGCCGGAGCGCCGCCAGGAGATCGTCGCGCTCGGCATGAAGTCGATCGTCGGGGGCACGATAGCGACCTGTTGCACCGGCGCCGTGGTCGGGATGATCATCGCGTGAGGCGCGCGGCGAACCAACGCCGGGCGCCATGGGTCTCAAGAACAGTCGAATCGAGCGGAAACCGCCCCACATGCGCATCTCGGCTTCGTCCCTCCTCGCCCTCTTGGCTGCCATTGCGATCTCGCCCGCGACGCCGGCTCGCACGCTGCAGCAGGTGCGCAACACCGGCACGCTGCGCGTGGGCGTGACGCTGTTCGCTCCGTGGGCCGCGCGCGCCCAGAACGGCGACCTCATCGGTTTCGAGGTCGACGTGGCACAGCAGCTCGCCAAGGACATGGGCGTGAAGGCCGAGGTGTTGCCGTACGAGCTCGGCCGCCTCATCCCGGCGCTCGAGTCGGGCGAGATCGACGTGATCGCCGCGGGCCTCACGATCACACCGGACCGTGCGCTGCACGTCAACTTCAGCTCGCCGTATGCCGAAGGCGGCATCGCTCTCGCCACGCATTCGCAGAAGACCGCCAGCGTCGCGCGGCTCGACGACTTGAACGCCGCCACCTACCGGATCGCGGCGCTCGAAGGCTCCGTGGCGCAAGCGCTCGCCAAACGCTTGCTGCCTCGCGCCGAGCTGAAGCCCTACGCCTCGGTGGACGCGGCGAGCGCCGCGTTGCTCGCGGGCGAGGTCGACGCGTATCTCGAGGACGAGCCGGTGCCCACGTTTCTCGCGCTCGAGAACCCGCAGACCGTCGAGGTGCCGATCGACCGGCCGCTGCTCGCGAGCAAAGCGGGCTTCGCCGTGAGCAAGGGCGACCCGGATTTCCTCGCGTTCCTGAACGCGTGGATCGTGGCGCGCGACGCCGACACCTGGTTGCCGACGACGTCCGCCTATTGGTTCAAGTCGCTGCGCTGGAGGAGCCGTTTGGGCGATGGGCCGCATTGATTCAAAGATCGCGAAGGCGCTCGCCGCGGCGTTCCTGCTGCTGGCGGCGGTCGCAGCACAGGCGCAGCGCCCGAGCGACGTGCCGCTGCCGCCGCGCATCGATCAGCCGCCGAACAAGCCGCCGCCCAGCGCCGGGCGGGACACGCCCACTCCGGTGATCATTACCGAGCCGATTGCGCCGCGCTCCGCGCGCGCGCGCGAGCCGCTCACGGCGTTCGCCTTCGGCCGGCCGCCCAATGCGGCGCAGCTCGCGCCGCTGCCCGCCGCGCTCGAGGAGACGAAGGGCGACGCGCCCGACGAGATCGTCGTGATCGGCGGCGGCTGGCGTCTACCCGATCTCGGCAGCGCCGCGGCCGAGGAGGAGAAGGAATCCCGGCGCCTGGGCAAGACGATCCTGCCGCTCTACGACCCCGAGAACCCCGTGACCTTCCCGAACACGTTCGTGCTCAACGCCGAGCAGAACCGCGTCGGCTACATCGAGCTGTTCAAGCTGAAGTTCGGCAAGAAGCCGAAGGAGTGACGCAGCGCATGGAAGCGCCGCGCGTCGTCCACTTTCCCACTTTCAAGCAACTGCGATACTTCGTCGCGCTCGTGGAGCAGCGGCACTTCGGGCGCGCGGCCGCGCAGTGCTTCGTGTCGCAATCGGCGTTCAGCATCGCGATCCAGGAGCTCGAGTCGCTGCTCGACGCCAATCTCGTGGACCGCACCAACCGGCGCGTGACGATCACGTCGGTGGGCAAGGAAGTGGCCGTGCTCGCCAAGCTCTGCATCCAGGACATGACCACGCTGGTCGAGGTCGCGCGCGGGCGCAATCGTCCGCTCGCCGGACCGCTGCAGCTCGGCATCATCCCCACGATCGCTCCGTTCCTGCTGCCGCGCGTGCTGCCGCCGCTGCGCGCGCAATACCCGGAGCTCAAGCTGTACCTCCACGAGGACTTGACGGAGCGGCTAAACGACCAGCTGCTCGACGGCACGCTCGACGCGGTGCTGCTCGCGCTGCCGTACGACCTCCGCGGCGTGGAGACGATGGCGCTCTTCGACGACCGCTTCCGGCTCGCCGCACGCGCCGGCACGAAGCTCGTGGATCCGGAGCACTACCGTTTCAGCCGGCTGAACGCCGGCAGCGTGCTGCTGCTGCGCGAAGGCCATTGCCTGCGCGAGCACGCGATCGACGCGTGCCGGATTCGCGAGACGCCGAAGCTCAACCGGATGTCGGCGTCGAGCCTGCTCACGCTCATCGAGATGGTGGATGCGGACTTGGGTGTAACGTTTCTGCCGGAGATGGCCGTGGGCTCCGCGATGCTGCAAGGCACGCAAGTGAAGACCTACCCGCTCGGCGACAAGAGCTACCGCACGATCGCGCTCGCGTGGCGGCGCGGGAGCGCGCGCGCCGAGGAGTTCCGCGAGCTCGGCACGTTCATAGCGGACCATCGCGAAGAATAGCGGTAGAACCTGCGCAAAAGGCGTCCATTGACCTTGCGCTTCGCCTATCGCTATATTTGCCATGACATAGCGTCAGCCGGCCGCAACCCTTCGTAAGGAGTTCTTCGTGCGCGTTCAGATTGCGCTCGCGTCAGCGACCGCGTGCCTTGCCGCGTTCCCGACCATGGCCCAAGACTCGGCGCAGTCGAGCGCGAAAGCAGGGCTCGAAGAGATCGTGGTCACCGCCCGCTATCGCGAGGAGAATCTCCAATCGATTCCGGTGGCCGCGTCGGTGGTGGACGGCGAGCTCCTCGATCGCTCGCACACCGTGAACACGCAGCAAATCACCCAATTCGTTCCGTCGCTCTACTACAACTCCGCGAACCCGCGAAACACCGCCTACACGATCCGCGGCCTCGGCTCGAACACGCTTTCGATCAGCGCGGCGAACGACGGCATCGAGCCGAGCGTCGGCTTCTACGTTGACCAGGTCTATCACGGCCGCCCCGCCACCGCCGCGTTCGACTTCACCGACATCGAGCGCGTGGAGGTGCTGCGCGGACCGCAGGGCACGCTGTTCGGCAAGAACACCACGGCGGGCGCGATCCACGTGATCAGCCGCGCGCCCACGTTCGACTTCGAGTCGAACGCCGAGGTCTCGGTGGGCGATCACGATTACACGCAGGCGAAGGGCACCGTCTCCGGGCCGCTGGGCGAGAAGATCGCCGGCCGCTTTTCAGGGCAGTCGACTCACCGTGAGGGATTGCTCACCAACGTGCGAACGGGCGAGAAGCTCAACGAGCTCGACAACTACGCCGTGCGCGGCCAGTTGCTCGTCGTGCCGAACGAGCGGCTCGACGTTCGCCT
>DASUFK010000090.1:0-15903 GCA_036274615.1 Gammaproteobacteria bacterium
GATGACGTCGACCGCTCGTCTCACCTCGGCCGCGCTGACAAGGGTGATGCTGCGTCCGCACCTCGAACGGACACGTAGTACCCATGCCGCGGCGGTAGCGACCGCCGAGCCACAGCGCCGAGAGCCGCGGAGCCCGGGCGCGTAGCGCCCGGGTGCGAGCCGATAGGCGAGCATCCGGATCCGCGGCGGCACTGACTTTTCTACTAGCGACACGAGCGAACGACCGCGGGCCGGACCCCGGCGAACGCGCCGTGGCGAGGGAACCGGCCCGAAGGGCCGGCGAAGTCGCGTGCCGCGGCACAGGTGCTACGTGTGCGTTCGAGGTGCGGACGCAGCCGCGACCCGGGGCGAGCGCGGCCGAAGTGAGACAAGAGGAGCCGAGCGGTCGACGTCATCGCGGTGAGACGCATGTCTCCCCGCTGATGTGGCAGTCAAGTAGGATTGGGCAATTGTGCGGCGTGGACGCCGGAGCGTAGATGGAACAACTGCAGGTGTGGTGGTCGCAACTGATCGGCGTGTTCCGCGACACCTTCGAGGGTCTCTTGACCTACCTGCCCGTGGCGCTCACCGCCGCCCTCGTGCTCGTCATCGGCTGGGTGCTCGCCCGCCTGATCCGCGAGCTCGTGCGCCGCGGCCTCGAGCACATCGACTGGCTGTACGTGCGCGTGATGGCGAAGTCGAGCGAGCGCTCCCAGGCGCTCACGCGCGCCACGAGCCGCGCCGTATCCTCCGTCGTCTACTGGATCGTGCTGCTGATCTTCGCCGCGAGCGCGCTCCGCATCCTCGGCGGCTCCGTGCTCGAGCACTGGACCGAGAACCTGCTCGGCTACCTGCCGCAGGCCATCGGCGGCGTGATCATCATCGTGATCGGCCTCATCGGCGGCACGCTCGCGCGGCATATCCTGGAGCAGGCGTCGGTGGGCCTCGGCATCGGCCAGAGCACGCTGCTCGCGCGGCTCGCGCAGGCCGTGATCGTGATCAGCGCCGTCGTGATCGGCATCGACCAGCTCGGCGTCAACGTCAACTTCTTGATCCAGCTCTCCACCGTCACCGCCGCGTCGGTGTTCGGCGGCATCGCGCTCGTGTTCGCGCTCGGCACGCGTCAACATCTCGCGAACCTCATCGGCGCGCATTACGCGCGCAAGCACTACGGACCGGGCGACCACGTGCGCGTGGGCGCGTTCGAGGGGCGCATCGTCGAGATCGCCGACGGCTGCGTGTTTCTCGAGACCGAGCACGGCGACGTGTCGGTGCCGGCGCACTGCTTCAGCCAGGAGCCGTTCGTCAAGCTCAGGGCGCGCAAGTGAACGGCCACGAGCGGCTCGCGGCCTCCTTCCTGGAGCTGCACCCGGAAAGCGCCGCGCGGCTCCTCGAGTCGATGTCCGTGGACCAGGCGAACGCGGTGCTCGGCACGGCCGACGCGAACGTCGCGGCGCCGGTGCTCGCCCACATGTTGCCGACCTACGCGGCGCACTGCGTCGAGCGGCTGCCCGTGGCCGACGGCGCACAGCTCCTCGAGCAGCTCGGCAGCCAGGAAGCCGCCGCCGTGCTCCGCCACCTCGAGCGCGACAAGCGCGAGGCGGTGCTCGGCGCGCTCGGCACGCAGTGGGTGGTGGCGTTCAAGCTGCTGCTCTCCTACCCCGTGAACACCGTGGGCGCGTGGGTGGAGCCGCGCGTGCTCACGCTGCCCGACGACTGCAACGCCGGCGAGGCGCGCGAGCGCATCGCGCGCGGCGCGCAGCTCGCACAGGCACGGATCTACGTGCTCGACCGCTCGCGCCGCATCCGCGGCGCGGTTCGGGGGCTCGCGCTGCTGCAAGTGCCGCAGCGCAAGAAGCTCGCGTCGATCCTCGAGCCCGCCGACGCGATCTGGGCGCGCGAGCCGCTCACGACGGCGCAGGAGCACGAAGTCTGGGAGCGCCACACGGAGGCGCCCGTGATCAATCGCGAGGAGGAGTTCATCGGCGTGATCAGCTACGCCGACGTCCGCAAGGCGTACCGTCAGCTCACTCGCGCGAGCGAGCAGAACGCGGCGATCGGCGAGCGCGACATCGCCGAGGTCACCGAGCTGATCTCGGTAGGCGCCGGCAGTCTCTGGCGCAGCCTGGGCGAGCTCATCCGCACGGACCGGAGGCGGTAGCGGCGCATGGACCTCGCAGCCACCCGCAAGCAGGGTCTCGATGCCGTCAACCGGCAGTTCCTGTTGCAGCATCCGGCGCAGGCCGCCGATCTCATCGACGGCTTCGGCCGCGGCGCGGCCGTGGAGCTGCTCACCGACCACCAGGCGGACGCGCTCGCGGCGATCTGGCGGCACCTGTCGCCGGCGCGCATCGACGAGATGGTGCCGGAGCTCCCCGAGAAACTGCTCAAGCTCACGCTGCAGACGCTCGACCCGTCGGTGCTCGCGGTGTCGCTGCCGCGGCTCTCCGACGACTCCGCGCAGCGCTGCCTCGACCTCTTGCCGCGCCGCGTCTCGGGCGAGGTGCGGCGCCTCATGGACTACCCGGCCGGCTCGGCGGGCCGCGTCATGGACTCGCGAATCCCGAGCTTTCGCGGCGATCAGACGGCGGCCGCCGCGCTCGAGCAGGTGCGTCAGACCAAGCCCCGCGACCTCCGGCAACTCTTCATCGTGGACGCGGAGCGCCGGCTCTCGGGCACGGTGGACCTCCAGGACCTGCTCGTCGCCGAGCCCACCGATCTCTTGAAGGAGATCGCGCGGCCGCCCGCCGCGACGGTGTCGCCGTTCGACGATCGCGAGGAGGTGGCGCAGCGGCTCCGCGACTTTCACCTGGACGTGCTGCCGGTGGTGGACATCCACGAACGGCTGATCGGCGTGATCCGGCACGACGCCCTGCTCAAGACCCTCGAGGAAGCGGCGTCGGTGGACATCCAGATGATGGTGGGCGCCGGCCGCGAGGAGCGTGCGCTGTCGGAGCCGCAGTTCGCGATCAAGAAGCGCCTGCCGTGGCTCCACATCAACCTCGCGACGGCGTTCGTCGCGGCGTCCGTCGTGGGGTTCTTCGAGTCGACGATCGCTCAGTTCACGGCGCTCGCGGTGCTGATGCCCGTGGTGGCCGGGGAGTCGGGGAACACGGGCGCGCAGGCGCTCGCGGTCACCATGCGCGGCCTCGCGCTGCGCGAGATCTCGACACGGCACTGGTTCCGGGTGCTGTTCAAGGAGATAAAGGTCGGGCTCGTCAACGGCGTGGCGATTGCGTTCACGACCAGTCTCGGCGTGCTCCTCTGGAGCCGCAGCACCGGTCTCGCGCTCGTGATCTGCATCGCGATGATCACCTCGATGCTGATCGCCAGCATCGCGGGCTCGCTGATCCCGATCGCGCTCACGCGGCTCGGCCAGGATCCGGCGCAGTCCTCGACGATCCTGCTCACGACCGTGACGGACGTCTCCGGATTCCTGTCGTTTCTCGGGATCGCGACGCTGCTGTCGTCGTTGCTGTGAACCGGCGAGGATGGCGCGGCTCTAAGCGGTCGGCGCTCGAGGGGCTCTCCGGTTGGGGCGTCTTGCAGCGTAGGCGGCGCGGTAGAGAATAGGAGCGGGGTGCGAGCCGGCCGCTTCTGCACCAAAGGCTCATAGACGCGGCTCGGAAAAAGTAGCATGTCCCTATTTTCCTCGGAGGAACTCCGATGAAGGCACTGAAAATCGCCGGCATGGCGTTGGGAGCGCTGATCCTTCTGCTCGTGATCGCGCTCGTGGTGGTCGGCTACACGTTCGATCCGAACGACTACAAGGGGGTGGCCGCCGAGGCGTTCACCGCGCGCACGGGCCGCTCGCTCACGGTGGAGCGGGAGCTCAAGTTGAGCTACTTCCCATGGCTCGCGCTCGAGACGGGCGGCGTGACCATCGGCAACGATCCGGCATTCGGCAGCGAGCCGTTCGCCACGGTGGAGCGGGTGGCGGCGCGCGTGAAGCTCATGCCGCTGCTCCACAAGCAGATCGAGATCGGCACCGTGGAGCTCGACGGCCTCCGCCTCAACCTCGCGCGCGACAGAGAGCTGCGCGGCAACTGGCAGGATATGGTGGACAAGCTCGGCGGCCCGGCGCCGGCCGCCGCCGCGGCCCCCGCCGAGCCCGGCGCGTCCGCGCAGAGCTTCGCGCTCGAGGGCGTGCGCGTGCGCGACGGCACGGTCAACTGGCGCGAGAACACCTCCGAGCTGCGCTACGTCGTGAGCGGCCTGAACGCGACCACGGGCTCGATCGGCCAGGGCGAGCCCGTGGCGATGGACTTGTCGCTCGACTTCCGCGACCAGGTCAGCGCCCTCACGGTCCAGCTCGCGGTGAAGACCGTGGCGCAAGTGGCCGGCGACGGCTCGGTGAAGGCCACCGATTTCTCCACCGACGTCACCGTCACCACCAAGGGCGCGCAGCCGCGCAAGCTGTCGGCGAAGGCCGCGAGCATCGCGTTCGACCGCAACGCGCAGACGCTCGCGGTCGAAGGCCTCACCACCGAGACGGCCGGCGTGAAGGCGGCCTGGAACGTGAAGGGCAGCACGCTCGTCGACAACCCCACCGTCGAAGGCACGGTGCAAGTGAGCGACGCGCCGCTCGCGGAGCTGTTCGACGCGCTCGGCGTCGCGCCGCCGCAGGGCTTGAGCAAGGGCGACCTCGGCAACCTCACGCTCGCCTCGCAGTTCCACTTCCGCAGTCAGCCGCAGGAAGTGCGCCTCACGAACCTCGACGCGAAGGCGCTCGGGCTGCAGGTGAAGGGCGAAGGCACGCTCACCGGCACCGACGAGCTGGCAGGCCGCGTCGAGATTCCGGAGTTCGCGCCGGGCAAGGCGCTGCAGGGCATGCTCAAGACCTACGTGCCGCCGACGGTGGACGTGAGCGCGCTCGACAAGCTCGCGCTCTCCACGCGGTTCGACACCAATCTCACCACCGGCCGAGCGTCGCTCAAGGAGCTCAAGGCCACCGCGCTCGGCGCCATGCTCACGGGCGAGCTCCAGGCGATTCCCGGCGGCAACAAGGGCAACTCCTACCGCGGCTCGCTCGCCACGTCACGGTTCGCGCCCGACGCGTTCGCGAAGGCGTTCGCCCAGCTGCTGCCCGACGGCGTCAAGGCACAGCAGCTCGGCATGGTGCAGGTCACGACGCAATTCGCGATGGACGCGGGCGCCGACACGTTGCAAGTGCCGAAATTCGAAGCCGAGATCTTCGGCTTGAATGCCAGCGGCGAGGTGAACGGCCGCAACATCTCGAAGACCGCCACCTGGGCGGGCCGCGCGCGCGTGGCGCAGTTCTCCCCGCAGAGCCTCATGCAGCGCTTCGGCCTGCCGCCGCAGCCGACGTCGGACCCGAAGGCCCTCACGCGCGCCACCGTGGACATGCAGTTCAACGTGGACGCGAACAGCGCCAAGCTGCAGAACGTGGCGCTGTCGCTCGACGACACCAAGATCACGGGCGACTTCACGCTCGACGGCTTCAAGGATCCGAAGTACCGCTTCGCGCTCGTGGTCGACAAGGTGGACGCCGATCGCTACCTGCCGCCGAAGGCCGGCGACGCCAAGAAGGGCGAGCAGACGGCCGGGGACCTCGCGCTGCCCGAGCACAACACGATGAATCTCGACGGCACGATGCAGATCGGCGACCTGCGGCTCGCCGGCATGCAGTTCCAGAGCGTGGGCACCCGCGTGCTGATCGGCAACGGCGACGCCAAGCTCGAGAACGCGCGAGCCAAGCTGTACGGCGGCGAGTTCAACGGCAACTTCTTCGTGCACGCGGCGGGCAAGGAGCCGGGTCTCAATCTCGACGGCAAGGCCACGGGCTTGCAGCTCCAGCCGATCATCGAGGCGCTCACCGGCCAGCCCGCCAACTTCAGCGGCAGCGGCAGCTTCGTGCTCAACCTCGCCGGCCACGGCCGCACGATCACGGAGAACCTGCAGACGGCGGGCGGCACCGCGAGCTTCGAGATGCTCAAGGGCGCGATCAAGGGCTTCAACGTGGGTCACACGATCTGCAAGCTGTACAACGTCACGCAGCAGGCTCCGGCGCCGCCCGATCAGCCGAAGCAGACGGAGTACGAGTTCATGAAGGGCAGCGCCACGGTAGCCAACGGCACCGCGACGACCAACGACATGCTCGCGCGCACCGCCTACATGGACATCAACGCGCACGGCACGCTCGGGCTGCTCGAGCAGAAGCTCGACTACGGCGTGGACGCCAAGCTCACGAACAAGATCCCGATCCAGAACTGCAACACGCTCGACCGGCACGTGGGCCTCGAGATTCCGTTCACGGTGAAGGGCACGATCGCGGAGCCGACGATCCTGCCGGACTTCAGCAAGCTCGTGCAGCGCGAGCTGCGCGAGAAGGCCAAGGACAAGCTGATCGACAAGCTCCTCAAGCGCTGACCGAAATCAGGGACAGGTTACTTTTTCGGCGGTGCGTACCGGTGCATCCGAGCGCGCCGTCCAAAAAGCAGCAGTCCCTATTTCGGTCCAGTGAGCTGGAGCGCGCCGTCGAAAAAGTAACATGTCCCCATTTTCAGGGCTGGGAGGGCATCGGCGGGAGCAGTAGCGCGATCGCATGGTCCACGCCCACGAGGCCGACCAGCACGCCGTAGCCGATCGCGAGCACGATGCCCACGCGCAGGAACGCGAACACTGCCGGCAAGCGCGCGAACTGCTTCACCGCGTAGCTCGTGTAGACGATCTCGATACCGATCATCACCACGGCGACCACCGACGGGTTCGCGGCGAGCGGCCACGGCACGAGCACGTCGACGATCGGCACGACCGCCCAGAGCAAGCCGATCGTGCCGAACACGTAGGTGGCAAACACGTAGATCTCGGCGAGGTTGTAGCGCACCGGGCTGAACAACACCCGCCAGATCGACGCGATCCAGAAGATGATCAGGATCTTCACGGCCACCACGCCGCCCAAGCGCTCGAGCCAGCCGAGCGCCGATATGCCGAGCACGAGCGGCGCCACGGCCCGCGTGAAGCCCGCGATCACGATCTGCACGAACACGCTGCTGATGAAGAAGTGGATCGGGTCGATGCGGCCGCGCCGGCGGCCTTCGATGTAGTCCGCCACCAGCGGACCGGGCGAGCGCAGCATGTCCCAGAACGTCAAGGCGAACGCCTTGTCGAAGCGGAACACCCGCCGCACGACCTCTTCCAGGAAGGCGCCGACGGTGAGACGCCCGGCGATCCGGCGCTGGCCGCACGCATGGCAGTACTCGCCGACCAGCGTCGCACTGCAGTTGGGGCAACGTTCGACCATGACTCGAGCTCGCGTGCCGTCGCGCGCTCCATGCGCACGCGCGCGGCGACAAGAGTAGGATCGCCGCGGTGCCGGTTGCAACCGGCGCATGAGACTCGCGCGTTCTAGCTCGGCGGCGTCCTCGCGCTGCCGTACGGCGTCGCCCAAGATCTGTGGGCGGGAGACACGCGATCAGAGTCGTGCCGCGAGCCTTCGGCGGCTAAGCGGCATCGCGAACGGGCACCGACTCCACGAGCAGCCGCTGGGTGGGATACGCGAACCCGATCCCCTGCTTCGCGAACTCGCGATGCAGCGTGAGATTGATGGCTTGTTGGATGTCCATGTAGCGCGTGTAGTCGGGGGACAGCACGTAGTACACCGTCTCGAAATCCAGCGACGCGGAGCCGTGCGCGGCGAAATGGCTCCGGTCGAATCGCGTGTCGGGTTGGTCTTCGATGATTTTGCGGATCATCCCTGGTATTCGTTCGAGCATGCCTAAGGACGTCTCGCGCTTCACCGACGTGGCAAAGACGACGCGCCGCTCCATCATTCGGCCGTAGTTGCGCACGCGGCTCTCCAGCAAATCGGAATTCGGCATCACGATCTGCTCGCCGCTCAGGCTTCGCAAGCGCGTGCTCTTGATGCCGATGCTCTCCACCGTGCCGAGCACGTCGTCCACGATGAGGAAGTCGCCCACCACGAACGGGCGGTCGAGGGTGATCGACAGCGACGCGAACAAATCGCCGAAAATATTTTGCACGGCCAGCGCCACCGCTACGCCGCCGATGCCGAGGCCCGCCACCAGCGCCGTGATGTCTACTCCCACGTTGTCGAGCGTCAACAGCACTACCAGCGACCAGATTGCCGCGTTGACGATCACGCCGATGATGCCGATCGAGCCGAGGGCCGCCCTGTCCACGCCCGCGCTGCGGCGGCGTTTGTGCTCCAGCCACGCCGACGCGGCGGCCACGGCCCATATGCCCGCCTGCCAAAACGCGGCGATGGTGACCGCCGACTCGAGGAGCCGCTCCATGCTCGAGCCGAGATTCAGCAGTCGCGTGCCGGAATACACCGCGAGCACGACCAAAAACAGGAGCGCCGTACCGCTGAGCACGTCGAGCGGAATCTGCACGAGCGGTGCTGCGTCCGAGCGCGCCACCTTCGCTCGATAACGCCGCACGACTTTGCGCGCCACGGTCGTTGCGAATAGAGCGGCTGCGGCCAGCGAGAAGGCCGAGATCCAGGCCGCCCACGTGTTCTGGAATATCGGCAGCGACAACAGCTGATCCAAGTCGAGCATGCTTCTCTCCTCCTGCAACGAAGCTCCTATTCCCTTGCGACCGTACCGATCCGCAAAGGCGCGCGTCAACGTTCTCGTGCTCGAGATCAACAGCGTTTTTTTATCGGTGCGGGTCGCGATCGCCGGAGAACCGTGTTATGGTCCCGGGTAAACACGAATACGACGGATCGTCGACGCGAGCTCCCGGAACCGTGCCACTGCACGCACGTTCCGCTTCGAGCGTCATGCGTCACTCGAGCGTCCGCAACAGCTCAATGGACGAGCTTCACACGGTGCGACTTCGCGTCGCCGCCTTTCGCATTGGTTTATCGATCGGAGGAGTCAACATGAAAGCCAATTTCGGCGTGATCAATTCGTCCAAGGCGAATTTCGACGAGATCTACTCGATGGAGGACCCCAGGGAATATTTCGCCGTGCTCGGCGCCCTCGACTACATGATCCCCGACATCGCCGAGCCCGTGGTGCGGCAGATTCTCGAAGCGCGCGCTCGGCTCTACTCTCCGCGTCCCGTCGTGCTCGACGTGGGCTGCTCGTACGGAATCAACGCTGCCCTCCACCGCTTTCCGGTGAACTTCACCGTGCTGCGCCGGCGTTACACGCGACGTGAAGTGGCGGCGCTGAGTTCCGACGAGCTCTTGCGGCTCGATCGTAACTACTATGCAAGCTGGCCGGAAATCGGCGTGGGACGTTTCATCGGGTTCGATGCGTCCCGGCCGGCGATCCGGTATGCCGAGCGCGTGGGGCTCATCGAGCGCGGTATCGTCGCGAATCTCGAGGCCGGCGCGCTCGCACCTTCGGATGCCGCGAGTCTTGCCGAGGTGGACGTGATCCTCTCGACCGGCAGCGTCGGCTACGTCACCGACAAGACGTTTCGCGCGCTCCTCCGCGCGATTCCGCATCCGTGGATCGTCTCCTTCGTGCTCCGGATGTTTCCCTACGACGCTCTCACCGGGTTGTTCGCCGAGCACGGCTTGGTCACCGAGCGCCTCGCGAGCGCGGTATTCGTGCAGCGGCGCTTTCGCGACGTCTCCGAGCTCAACTCGACGCTCGAGCAGCTCGCGTGCCGTGATATCGACACCGACGGATTCGAGTCGGACGGGTTGCTGCGGGCCGAGCTTTTCGTCTCCCGGCCGCGCGAAGACGTAGAGGCGGCGCCGCTCGAGAGCCTCGTGACGGTTTGCAGCGGCCTCAACCGGCCCGTCGGGACGCGCTATGTTCGCCTCGGCACGGACGAGAGCAGGATCGCCCTCGAGCTCTGATCGCACATGTCTGCTCTCGAAGCGGCCGCGGCGCGGCCGATGATCGAGCTCAGAGGCGTGAGCCGGGCCTACGGCGCGAACGTCGCGGTGCGCCGCGTGGATCTCAGCGTGCCCGCCGGTCAGCTCGTCGCCATCGTCGGCGACTCCGGGTCCGGCAAGACCACCACACTCAAGATGACCAACCGCCTGCTCGAGCCCGACACCGGCGACGTGCTGATCGCCGGCGAATCGGTGCGCGCCCTGCCGCCTCACTTGTTGCGCCGCGGTATCGGCTACGTGTTTCAGCGCATCGGTCTGTTCCCCCATCTCACGGTCGCCGAGAACATCGGCATCACGCCCGAGCTGGTCGGCTGGACGCGCCCGACGATTGCCGCGCGCGTCGCCGAGTTGCTCGAGCTCGTGAACCTGCCCGCGGCGTTCGCGCACCGATATCCCGCTGCCCTCTCGGGGGGTCAGCGGCAGCGCGTCGGTGTCGCACGGGCACTGGCGGCCAAGCCCCGAATCATGCTGATGGACGAACCGTTCGGCGCGCTGGATCCGCTCACGCGCGATGCCCTCGGTGCCGAGTACCGGCGCTTGCACGAACGCATGGAGCTCACGACCATGATGGTCACGCACGACGTGCTCGAGGCCGTGCTGCTCGCCGATCGTATCGTCGTGATGCGCGCGGGAACGATCGTTGCGGACGGCACTCCGCGTGAGCTCATGAACGATCACACGGACCCGGCAGTGCGTGCGCTGATGGACATGCCGCGCCGGCAGGCGCTGCGCGTGGCGGCGCTGCTCGACGAGCCGGAGCAGAGCGCGTGAACGACCGGCTCGCCGCCGCCTGGGCCGTGCTGCCGCTCTATCTCGGCGAGCATGTGCTCCTGAGCGCCGCTGCGATGGGGCTCGGGCTCGCGCTGAGCCTGCTCCTCACGATCGCGGCAGTGCGGAGCCCCGCGGTACGTTGGCCCGTGCTGCTCGTGGCGAGCCTCGTGCAGACGATCCCCAGCCTCGCGCTGCTCGCGTTGTTCTATCCGCTCTTGCTCGCGTTGGCCTCGGTGTCGGAGCGGGTGTTCGGCCGCGGGTTCTCCGCGCTCGGGTTCTTGCCGTCGCTGCTCGCGCTCACGCTGTATTCGATGCTGCCCGTGATCCGCAACGGCGTCACCGGAGTGCTGGGGCTCGATCCCGCGCTCATCGAAGCTGCGCGCGGCGTCGGAATGACGGACCGGCAGCGCCTGTTGCGCGTGGAGCTGCCGCTGGCTGCGCCGGTTCTCATGGCCGGGGTACGCACGGCGGCCGTTTGGGTCATCGGGGCCGCCACGTTATCCACGCCGGTCGGGCAGACCAGCCTCGGCAACTACATCTTCTCGGGGCTCCAGGTTCAGAACTGGGTCGCGGTGCTGTTCGGCTGCGTGGCAGCGGCCACGCTGGCTCTGATCGTGGACCAGCTGCTCGGGCTCATCGAATCCGGCATCGCGCGGCGCAATCGCGTGCGCGGCGCGATCGGCGCTCTGGCGCTCGCCGCGGGCGTGGCGGCCGCGGCGCTCCCCGGCGCCGGCGCCGGCCGTTCGACGTACGTGATCGGCGCGAAGAGCTTCTCCGAGCAATACATCCTGTCGGCGCTCATTGCCGACAGAATCGCGGCGGAGGGTGGAGCCGCGGCGCGCCGCACCGGGCTCGGCTCCGCGATCGCGTTCGAAGCTCTCGCGGCCGGCGACATCGACGTGTACGTAGACTATTCCGGCACGCTCTGGGCGAACGTGATGGGACGCAGCGACGTGCCGCCGCGCGAGCAACTACTCCGCGAGCTCGGCGAGTGGCTGAGGCGCGAGCGCGGCATCGAAATGGTCGGCACGCTCGGCTTCGAGAACGCGTACGCGCTCGCGATGCGCCGGGACCGCGCCGCCGAGCTCGGCGTGCGCACGATCGACGACCTCGCCGCGCGCTCCGGCAGTTTGACGCTCGGCGCGGACTTCGAGTTCTTCGCGCGGCCCGAGTGGCCCGCGTTGCGCGACGCCTACGGTCTCGAGTTCGCCGGGCGGCGCGAGTTCCAGTCCACGTTCATGTACCGCGCGGTCGAGAGCCGCGAGGTCGACCTCATCACCGCGTTCTCGAGTGACGGCAGGATCGCCGCGGACGACCTCGTGGTGCTCGACGATCCGCGAGGGGCGATCTTGCCCTACGACGCCGTGGTGCTGGTCGCGGCGCGGCGCGCGGCCGACCCGCTGCTCGCGAGGGCCCTCATGCCGCTGATCGGAGCGATTCCCGTGGACCTGATGCGCGCGGCGAACTACCGCGTCGACCGCGGCGACGACCCCGAAGGGCCGCCGGCCGCGGCGCGCTGGCTCGCGGACGAAATCGCACGTCGCGCCCGGCAATGAGCGGGCGGTGTTGAAAGCGTGCCGCGCGCGGCGCACCCGACACGCGGGCCTCCGCGTTGTTGTAGCATCGCGGAGAGGGACCACTGCCGATGCCACGCGATTCCGCGAAAAAACGCCGAGCAAAACCGCGCCGCAGCTGGTTGTGGAAGAGCGTGGGCGCCGTGCTCGCGATCGCGATCGGCTGGTGCGGGTATCTCGCGTGGTCCGTCGGCAGCGAGTTCGAAGGCCGGCGCTGGGACCTGCCCGCGCAGGTCTACGCCGCGCCGCTAGAGCTCTACGCGGGTCGCGCGCTCCCCGCCGACGCGCTCGCGGCTGAGCTCCGCCGCTTGGGCTACCGCGAGGACCCGCGCCTGCCGGGCCCCGGCACCTACCGTCTCGGCCTCGGCCGCATGGAAATCGCCACTCGCGGCTTCGACTACGCCGGCGACCAGGAGCCGGAGCGGCTCGTGTCGCTCGCGTTCGCGAACGGCCGCATCTCGCGCATCAGCGAAGCGAGCGGCGGCACGGCCGCGCTGGTGCGGCTCGACCCGCTCTTGATCGGCAGCCTGTTCCCCGCGCACGGCGAGGACCGGATCATCGTGGCGCCTGCCGAGATTCCGCCGCTGTTGCCGGAAGCGCTGAAAGCGGTGGAGGACCGCCGCTTCGACACGCACTTGGGTCTCGACCTGCGCGCGATCTTGCGGGCGGCGCTCGTGAACGTGCAGGCGGGGGAGATCCGCCAGGGCGCGAGCACGCTCACGCAGCAGCTCGTGCGGAGCTATTTCCTGTCGAACGAGCGCAGCTGGGCGCGCAAGATCGAAGAGGCGTTCATGGCCGTGGCGCTCGAGCTGCGCTATTCGAAGGACGACCTCATGCACGCGTACGTCAACGAGATCTATCTCGGGCAAGACGGCGCGCGCGCGGTGCACGGCTTCGGGCTCGCGAGCCAGTTCTATTTCGGCAAGCCGCTCGACGAGCTCGAGCTGCACGAGCTCGCGCTGCTCGTCGCCGAGGTGCGCGGCCCCACCTACTACGACCCGCGCCGCCACCCCGAGCGCGCGCTCGAGCGGCGCAATCTCGTGCTGCGCTTGATGGCCGACAGCGGGCTCATCGCGGCGGCCGAGGCGGACAAGGCGGCCGCGCGTAAGCTCGACGTCGTCGACAGCACGCGCCGCAGCGCCACGCAAAGCGCGTTCCTGAGCCTCGTGCGGCGCCAGCTCGCCGCCGACTATCCGGCGAGCGAGCTCGAGCGCACCGGGCTCACGGTGCTGTCGACGCTCGATCCGGCGATCCAGTCCGCAGCCGAGGGCGCGCTCGCCGACGGCATCGCGGCCTTGGGCAAGAAGCTCGATCTCGACGGCGCCGTGGTGGTCACCACGCCGCAAACCGGCGAGGTGCGCGCGCTCGTCGGCGGCCGGCAGGCCGACGTCGAGGGATTCAACCGCGCCCTCGACGCGCGCCGCCAGATCGGCTCGCTGATCAAGCCGGCCGTGTACCTCGCGGCGCTCGAGTCGGGCCGTTACACGCTCGCGAGCGTGGTGGACGACTCGCCGATCGAGGTGAAGCTCGACAACGGCGACGTCTGGTCGCCGCGCAACTTCGACGGCGAGGCGCACGGCCCCGTGCCGCTGGTGCGCGCGCTCGCCGAGTCGCTGAACATGGCCACGGTGCGGCTCGGCCTCGACGTGGGGCTCGAGCCGATCCGCGACGTGCTGCAGCGGCTCGGCCTCGCGCAGAAACCGCCGCTCTACCCCTCGATGCTGCTCGGCGCGCTCGCGCTCACGCCGATCGAGGTGGCACAGATCTACAACACGATCGCGAACGGCGGCTTTCGCGCGCCGCTGCGCGCCGTCCGCAACGTGGTGGACGAAGACGGCAAGGTGCTGCAGAGCTATCCGATCGAGATCGCGCAGGCGATCGATCCGGCAACCATGTACACGATCAACCAGGCGCTCGTGCAGGTCATGGAGCGCGGCACGGGCCGCACGCTACGGGGCCAGCTGCCCGCCGATCTCGTCGTGGCCGGCAAGACCGGGACGTCGGACGATCTGCGCGACAGCTGGTTCGCGGGGTTCACCAACGATCACCTGGTCGTCGCGTGGCTCGGCGCCGACGACAACCGTCCGATCGGGCTCACCGGCTCGTCGGGCGCGGCGAAGATCTGGGCGCGCGTGCTGCCGGCCCTCGAAGCCCACTCCTACGACGCGCCGCCGCCCGCGGGTGTCGAAACCGCGTGGATCGACTACGGCACGGGCGCGCCGTCCGCCGCGCGTTGCACGGACGCCGTGCAGCTGCCGTTCCCGCCGAAAGCCGCGCCGCCGCGCGCGTTCAACTGCGAGGGCGCCACCGGGCTCGGCGCGCGCATCCGCAGCTGGCTGCGGCACGACGGCGGCGAATGAGCGCGCGGGCGGACGGCCGCGCGAGACGGCGGAAGTGTGCGCAACGCAAGAGCGCGGCAACGGCTGCGCTCGTGGTGCTGCTCGGCGCGCTCGCGGGCTGCGCGTCGCTCACGGCGTCGAGCCCAGCTCCGGGCCCGGCGCCGGTGCCGGCGCCCGGCGCGCCCGCACCGGGGGAGCCGCCGGCTCCGTCCGCGCCGTCTCCGCCGTCGCGCCCGCAGAGCGACGCCCACGCGGCGAGCGAAGCCCTGCTCGAGCAGAGCCGCGCCCAGCGTGCCGCCGGCAACAACACGCAAGCAGCCGCCTCGATCGAGCGCGCGCTGCGCATCGATCCGAACAATGCCGCGCTCTGGGTGGAGCTCGGCGAGATCCACTTGGCGGCCGGGAATCGCTCGCAAGCCGCGAGCATGGCGCGCAAAGCGCTGACCTTGACCGCGGGCGACGCTGCGCTCGCGTCGCGCGCCGAACGCCTGCTGCGCGCGGCGGGCAGCGGGTAGCCGCGCCGACAACGATGGCCGCCGCGCAATTCTCCAAGGATCCGGTCGTCGATCGGGCACTGCGCCACTCGGTGCGCGACGGCATGTGGTTCTCCGTGCAGGTGGGCGCCGGCGAGACGTACTTCTCGGCGTTCGCGCTGTTCCTGCGCGCGACGGCGGCCGAGGTGGCGTTGCTCTCCACGCTGCCGCCGCTGCTCGGCTCCACGGCGCAGCTCTTCTCGGCCTGGCTCGGCGGCTATGTGGGACGCAAGCGGCTCGTGCTCGTGGGCTGCGCGCTGCAAGCGCTGCTCTGGCTGCCGATCCTGCTCGTGCCGCTCTTGTTCGAGCGGCACGGGATCACGGCGCTGCTCGTGCTGCTCGCGTTCTACTTCAGCGCGAACAACCTCGCCACGCCGCAGTGGACGAGCATCATGCGCGACCTCGTGTCGGAGAAACGGCGCGGCCGCTACTTCGGCTATCGCACGCGGCTCACGACGATCGCCACCTTCCTGGCGCTCGTGGCTTGCGGCGCGCTGCTCCACGAGCTCGATCGTGCGGGGCGCACCTACCACGGGTTCGTGCTCATCTTCCTCATCGCGTTCGTGGCGCGGATGATCTCGGTGTACCACCTCACGTTCCTGCACGAGCGCGACGACCCCACGCCCGCGCCGGACATGCACATCGGCCACTGGTGGAGCAGCTTGAAGTCCACCGGCGCCATCGGCTTCTCGACGTACTTCGCGCTCATGAACACCGCCGTCGGCATCTCGGCGCCGTTCTTCACCGTGTACATGCTGCGCGACCTCGAGCTCTCCTACCTCCAGTTCACGGTCTTGATCGCCGCGAGCGTGATCGTGCAGTTCCTGATGCTGCACACCTGGGGACGCATGGCCGACGTCTACGGC
>DASUFK010000091.1:0-8500 GCA_036274615.1 Gammaproteobacteria bacterium
TTGTCGATGCTCGTCGCCACCTGACCGAGGTGTTGACCGACGTCGACTTGGCGCGCGTAGGTGCCGGAATTCTCCGCGAGGCCGTAGACGTAGAAGCCGCCTTCGCGCTCGCGCAGCGGCAGCGGCCCGCCCAAGCCGAACGACGACTCGGCGCGATCGTAGGAGCCCACGATCCCGCTCGCGAAGCCCTCGATGTCGGTGGCGTAGCCGCCGTCGCGAACGCGGCCCGACTTCGGCGTCATGTTGGTGTAGCCGCCGATCTTGCCCATGCCGTAGATCGGCGACGGCGGGCCCTTCACCACTTCGATGGTGTCCATCGCCGCGAGCACGCTGCGCGCGTGGCCCTGGAGATTGAGCCGCTTCATGCCGCGGAAATACGTGTCGGCCGGCACGTTGCGCACGTCGATGCCGCCCTGGATGCCGAAGCGGGTGGTCGTGTACACGCCCGGCACGAGCTTGACGAGATCCTCCACGGCCGAGAGGCCGAAGAGATCGATCGTCTCCTCGCTGATCATCGACACCGAGCGCGGCGTCTCGAGCAGCGGCTTGTTGAAGCCGAGCGACGATTCGCTCGGGCTGTTCGGCAGCACGCGATGCGGGTCGGCAAGTACGATGATCTCGTCGGTCACCGTATCGGCGGCCGCGACCGTCTCTTGCGCCGCCGCGTCGTAGCCGATCCCGCTCGCGACGGCGAACGACGCGAACGACGCGAACGCGGTGGAGCGCACGATGCGGCGCAAATTCAAGTGCGTGAGTTGCATGTTCATCCCCTGATCCTCCCTCGTCGTTGAAGCGGCCCGCGCGCCGTCGCGTGCGAGCCTCGAGAGATCAGACGATGCGGGCGCGCGCGTCCCCACGCGCTCGTGAGCTGAAACTTTTTCCGCGATGCATGAGCGAATTGCATCGCGCACCGCGGTGAATCAGCGAGGCGCTGTTTCGGCACCGCCGCTGTGCGAAAACCGCGCGCCGCTCCGTGCAGAACCGCAGAGTTGCTCGGCGGCATGCAGCTTGCACACGTGTTGCGCGTGGACGGAATCGCAGAGAGCGGCGCGAGCGTGTCGGTGGACGAAGTGTTTCGCCGCCATCACGTCTCGCTCGTGAGCTTCTTGCGGCGCCGGCTGCGCGTTCCCGAGGACGCGTTCGACGTCGCGCAGGAGACCTATCTCCGCATGCTCAAGTACCAGGGCTCGCGCGAGATCGAGTCGCCGGCATCGATGCTATTCAAGATCGCGGCAAACGCGGCGATCGACCACTCGCGCGCGGCGCAGAGTCACCGCAGCACGAAACACTTGCCGATCGACGACGTGGAGCTCGTGTCGGAGCAGCCGTCCGCCGAGCGCAGCGTCTCCGCCGCGCAAAGCCTCGAGCTCTTGACGGCCGCGATCGACGGCCTGCCGCCGAAGTGCCGCGAGGTGTTCCTGTTGAGCCGCGAGCACGGCATGACGTATCTCGAGATCGCGCACCGCTGCGCGATCTCGGTGAAGATGGTGGAGAAGCACATCAGCCACGCGCTGCTGCGCTGCGCGACCGAGCTCGGCGAGCCGTGATCGCGGTGCACTCTACGGCGCCGCCGGCGGCAGCGACAGGCTCGCGAGCAGCGGCAAGTGATCCGACACGCGCTCCGCGTCGCGCAATGCGGCGATCGTGACGAGCTCGAGCGGCTCGCTGAACCAGATCCTGTCGAGCGGCAGCAGCGGCAGCCGCGAGGGATAAGTCGGCATCGGCGGCGCCCCGTGCAGCAGCTCTCCCAAGTTCTTCTCCGCGAGCCCGCGGCCCGGGAAGTCGTTGAAGTCGCCGAGCACGATCAGCGGCCGGTCGGCGATCGCGCCGAGCCGCTCCTTGAGCCGCGCGTACTGGCTACGCCGCTCGAACGGCGAGAGGCCGAGATGCAGCGCCACGATCACGATGCGCCCCACCGGCGACGCGATCGCGCCCACGATCGCCTTGCGCGGCTCGCGCCGGCGCACCGACAGGTCCACCTCGCCGAGCGACTCGATCGGCCAGCGGCTCAACACGATGTGGCCGTAGTGGCCGTCCTTCGCCGCGAGCGTGCGCGCTGCCACCGACGTCCAGCCGAACAGCTCGCCGAAGTACGAAAACGGATCCTGCGCCGCGGCGCTCGTGCGGCTGTCGATCTCCTGGAGCGCGGAGATGTCGGGCTGCGCGGCCTCGAGAACGCGCGCCACGCGGTTCGGATCGCGCACGCCGTCGCGGCCCACGCAGCCGTGCACGTTCCACGTGAGCACGCGGATCGTGCGGTCGCTCAACGGTCAGCCCTTCTTCGTGAAGCGGTTCATCAAGCGTTGGAGGCCGAGCACCACGCCGATCCACACCGCCACGGCGGCCGCGACGAGCGTGACGTTGAGCGGCGTGGGATCGCGCCACACGTCGAGCGCCCGCTGGCCGACGAACGCGAACGCGGCGATTCCGGGCAGCATCCCGATCGCCGTGCCGGCGATGAACTCGCGATACGGAAGCCCGGACGCCCCGAGCAGCATGTTCACGAGCGTGAACGGCGCCACCGGCACCTTGCGGACCAGTGCCACGGCCACGATGCCGCGTCCCTCGAGCCGGCGCTCGATGAGCTGCGCCTTGCGGCCGAGCCAGCGGCGCAGCGGCCGTCGGCCGATGGCCCGGCCGATCGCGAACGTGGCCGTGGCCGCGAGCATCGATCCGAGCGCCGCACACAAGAAGCCGACCACCGGTCCGAGCGCGATCACCGTGGCGCCGATCATCACGAGGATCGGAAACGACACGACGCTGCCGGCCACGAACAGCAGCAGCACGAGCGGCACGCGCCACGGGTTGCCGCGCAGCGACTCGATCGCCGCACCCATGCGCTGCGCAAAGCCGCCGCCGTCCGGCAGGCCGCGCGCGATCGCCCATACCACGACGACGAGCGCGAGCGCCGCGAGCGCACCGGCCGCCCACTTGAGCACCGGCCTCCGCGCCTTGACGCCGGTCTCGTGCTCGAGCAGCCGATCGAACGTCATCACGCGCTCGGGATCGCCGAGCTGCACGACGAGGCCGGGGTCGCTCGGCAGCGGCTCGCGCTCGATCTCGCAGACGCCGCGTTCGGCATGGGCCGGCGCCGCCGCCGCGAGCGCCTCGGCCACGGGGCGGCCGGAGGTGAGCGCGCGCTCCACGTCGGCGGGCGCGCAGTGCCAGTGCTCGGCGATCAGCCGGTTGCGGATCGACGCGATGGCCGCTCGGTGCGCACGCGTCGACGCTTCGAAGCCGAGGTCGCACTCCGTGTCGAAGCCCATCGAGCGGTTGTTGAGATTCGACGAGCCGATCCGCAGGAACCGATCGTCGACCGCGAGCACCTTGGCGTGCACGTGGATCGAGTACGTGCCGTCCGGGGCCTTGTTCGGCGCGGCGTATTCGTCGTCGCCCGGCATGCCGCGCGAGAACGGCGACAGGAAATGAATCCGTCGCGCGAGCGACGGCTCGGCGAACGCGGCCATGAACTGCTGCCGGCCGATGCCCATGGTCTCCGCCTCCAGCCAGCCGCCCGGGTCGCGCGAGGTGAGCAGGATCGCCTCGAGCTTGGGCCGCGCGCGCATGCGCTCGAGCAGCGCGTCGACGGCCGCCTTCGCGGTGATGTACTGGTTCTCGATGTAGACGAGACGCTCGGCGCTCTGGATCGCTGCGATCGTGGAGCGCTCGACCTCGCGGATCTCGTGCGACTGCTCCTCGAGCGCCGCGAGCGTGCGGATCACGCCCACGTTCACGTCCTCGAACTCGGGCTCGACACCGCTCGGCCACGGATCTCCAGACGGGCTCGGCGGCTCGAGCTTGCCGCCGCCCGCGTGCTCCCAGCGCTCGCGCACACGCTGGCCGAGCAGCGCCGCCGCCTCGCCGTCGACCACGGCCTGCACGTCGTGCACGGGGACGTAGGGCCGGTTCTTCGGGTCACAGCGACGCGGCTCGATGGGCCGATGTTCCTGCGTGTCCCAGCGCCGCAGCGTGAGGTCGATGCCGCCGCAATACGCCACGCTGTCGTCGATCACCACGAGCTTCTCGTGGTGCGAAGCGCCGACGGGCAGGTGCGAGTCGAGGCGGATCTCGGCGCGCCGGCGCCTGCGCCAGCCGAAGATGAAACGCGGGAAGAGCTCGCGCCGCGCCGCGTAGAAGAGCGGATGGTCCCATAGCAGGATCCGCACCTCGAGCTTCTTTTTGCGGCGCAGCAGGAACTTGAGCAGCTTGCCGAGCTCGCGCGGCGCGCGGTCGCCGCGGTCGCGCTCGCCCACGAGGCAGGTCTTGCTGTTGAGCTCCCAGCCCAGGATGAAGATCGTGCGCTCGGCCTTGAGCAACGAGGAGCGCAGGGCGCCGAAGTAGTCGGCCGCGTCGACGAGCGCGGCCGCGCGCGGCGCGTGGCCCACACGCCAGCAGGGGTCGCCTTCGGCGAGCACGGGGGATGTCGCGGAGCTCTCGGCCTCCGCTGCCGCTTTCCCGCTCATTCGCGGAAGTCGAAGCAAGAGCCATGCCACTCCGCGAGGCATGGCGGCCGACGCTCGCTGCGGCGCTCAGTCCTTCTTGCGCCCCCGCTGTTCGCGATACGCGCGCTCCTTGGCGTTGAACTCGTCGATTGCCTTCGCGACCTCGGGGTTCTCGGTAGCGTCAGGTCATTCACTGCCCGCGAAGCGCGATGACGATGTCGCGCACGGCGGCCCATACGAACTGCGGTTGCCGCTCCTGAATGAAATGGTCGCTGCGCTCGGCGATCGTATGCCGCGCGCCCGGCACTTGCGCGGCGAGCTCGCGCTGCAGCTCGGGCCACAGGGGGCCGCCGCTCTTTCCGGCGGTGAGCACGATGAGCGGCATCGGGCGCAGCAGCGGGCTGTCGCGTACCTCGTGTCCGGTCAGGTCGAAGGCGGCGGCCTCCTCGCCCACGATGCCTGGCGGCAGGCGGGGCGGTTTGGTCGCGTCCCCGGCGGTCGAGGGCGCCGCCTCGCGGATTCGCTCGGACTGGGCCCAGTGCGACGAGTCGACGAGCACGAGGCCGGTCACTTCGTCCGGGAAGTTGCGCGCGTAGTACTGCACGTAGAGTCCGCCGAGCGAGTGGCCGACCAGCAGATAGGGAGGCTCGAGTCCGCGCCGCTTGAGCAGCTCACGCAGCTCATCCACGACAGCCACCGCGTCGCGTGTCCCTTCCGCGGCTGGGCTGCCCGGATATCCCGCGCGGTTGTACGAGAACGTCTCGGTGAAGCGGCTCACTTCGTGTTGTACGGACTTCCACGTGTCGAGCCGCTCGCCCAGCCCTGACTCGAGCACGACCACCGGCCGTCCCGAGCCCATCTGCCGGTAGCGCCACTTCGGCTGCGCGTCCGCCGACGGCGAAGCGCCAATCGCGCAGCTCGCGAGAACCGTGAGGAGCACGAAGCTCGGCAACCGACGCACGTTGATCATCTCCCTCATTTCAGATCCTCTTGATACCGCCAATAACCGCGCCGCGCCAATCCGCGGTACGAACGGCGTGGCGGCGTGACGAACGGCGAGGTTATAGAGCTGGCACGGCATTACACTAAGATCCCTCAAAACGCGGAGCAGCCGACGTGCGCCGCAGCAAGCTTCTGTCGTTGGTCGTGCTGGGCAGCGTAGCGGCAGTCGCCAATGCAGCTGCTGCGCAGGAGCAAAGCGGCGACGGCGCCGTGGCGTCCAAGTCGCGGGAAGCGCCCGGCGAGCCGGACATCGTGGTCCAAGGACGCCGCTTAGGCCAGCGCCTAGCCAAGCTGCGAGTCGACCTGGAGCTGGCGGAGGACGCGGTTTACGCGCGCTTCAATGAAATCAACAGCGACGATCGGTTCGACATCCACTGCAGGGAGCAAAGCGTCTACTTCTCGCACTCGAAACAGCGTGTCTGCCAATCGAACTCATTTCACGAGCAGGACGCGAACATGGGCGAGGCGGCTGCGCGCACGTGGCAAGGCGATCCCGGCAGCTCCATCGAGAGGGGGTCGGGCGCCGGTGCGTGGAGCGAGCAGCAACGGATGCAGAAGCTGCTGAGAGAGGAGATGGTCAGCCTGAGCCTACGGGACGAGGCGCTGCACCAAGCCATCAAGGAGCTTGGGGACAAGCAGCTCGAGTACGAAAAGGTGAGAGGTCGCGAGCTCGCTGACACCCGGGAGCGCGAGTTGCGTTCGGTCGAGGGCGATCTGCCTTTCGGTGCGCAACGGGTTTTCGAGGTGAAGATCGGACGCGATCCGTGGAGTCAGGCGCTGACCCAACCCACGTTCGCGATCACGCTATTCTCCGGCGAGATTCGCACGATCGATGTCGCCTGCGACGGGCACAGCAAGGATCTCGAGTTCGCCGCCGACGTCGAGTGGACCCTTCCGGACGACTGGAGCGCTTGCATTCTGACCGTGCGCGCCCAAGAGGACACGACGTTCGCGTTGTACCAGTTCTGATACGAGAGCCCGGACGCGCCGAGCAGCATGTTGACGAGCGTGAACGGCTCATTCGCGGAAGTCGTGGCAAGAGACTCCGCGAGGCCGATGCTCGCTGCGGCGCTCAGTCCTTCTTGCGCCCGCGCTGTTCGCGATACGCACGCTCCTTGGCGTTGAATTCGTCGATCGCCTTCGCGACCTCGGGCTTCTCGAGCGCGAGCCGCTTCATCTCTGCCTCGAGGCGCTGATTCATCACGCCGAGATCGGCGAGCGCGGATTGCCACTGCCCTTGGCCGCTGAACAACCCCCTTTCGCAAATTTGATTGCCGCACTCGGCCTGTATGCGGCGCGTGAGCTCCCTCCCGGCTTTCGCCGTCGCCTTGTCGGCGTACACGGGCGAGCAGACTTGTTTTTTCGTTCGCGTCCCAATGACGCGTTTGAGCGAGCAGTGGATATCGAAGTCGTCGTCGCTGTTGTACTGGTTGAACACGTCGAAGACGTGCTCCAGCGCCAAGTCGGCCTCGTGCTGCAACGCGAAGGCCGACTTGCGCCCGCGAACGATCATCTCGTCGGGCTTGTCCTGGTTGGCGGTTTCCGCCACCGGCTGCGCGTCTGCCGACGGCGAAACGCCGAGCGCGCAAAGGGCGAATGCGGCGAGGAACCACAGTCGAAGATGCATGCGAACCTTCCCCTCGGTGCGCGGCAGCGCCATCGCGCGCTGCGCCCTCCGCTTGCCACAACCGAGAGCGGTTGGCTATTGCGGCGGATCCGTGCAGGTGCACCGCAAGCTGCGCACGCGCACGTTCTCGAGGGATACGTTGTCGCCGATCGGGTAGTCGGCATAGAAGACGTAATCCTCCGTGTCGTCCGTCTGCCACGCCTCGCTGAACTCGATCGGCGTGACTGCACCGGCCTCGTTCCTCACGGTCGCGACCACCGTAAACCTCCCCATCGTTCCTCCCGGACAGGCCGAGAGACTGACCGTGCCGGTGACGCGCGCAACGCTGCCGCGCTGATCGTACTCGGTGTAAGTGCTGGCGTCGCACTGTCGGCCTTTCGGCCCGAGGCTGGGGGTTGGAATACGAACACGGATCGTCGCCCCTCGTGAGCGATCGAACACGTTTTCCAGCTCGTTGTACTTGACCACTGCGTCGCGAAACTGCTGATTCGTGGCCATGACGCGCTGCCATTCTCTGTCGAAGGCGACCGTTGCACGGTTCTCATCGGCGACCATATTCGGCAATGCGCCAAGGGCTGCCGTGCCGCTCGACCCTGATCCCGTCGTCCGGGTTCCCGCCTGGAGGAGCTCGCCCGCGAGCCTGGCGCTCGCTCGGTCTTGAGACGCAGAGAAGCAGACGCGCTGCGGGATTCGACTGCCGGTCGGGGCGTCATATCGACACCGAACGTCGTTGTCTTCGCCCTCGTTCGCTTCGTTGAAGATCCGGATCATCTCGTCGCGCGCCAGCTCGATCTCCAGCCGCTGACGCTTCAGCGGTTTTGCGCGAACGATGATTTCTTCCGGCTCCTCCGCGGGTTGAGCGAGCACTGGGCCCGAAAGAATTGCTGCGAAGCCGAGCGAGCCGAGCGAGCACTTGATGAAGTTGCCCATAACTGGTCCTCCCGCTTACCGAAGCATACTCCTCATCACGCCCCCGATGAGGCGAGGAGCCACGGTTTCGACAGTGCTAGTTCTCTTCACCTTTCGCCGGTTTGCGCGCCGCTTCGTATTTCTGTTGAGTGACGTAGTACTCGAGGATGGCTTGCGCGAACTGTTCGTTCTCGCCCGCGAGCTTGAAGACCTCGTCGCTGAATTGGTCGCGTTTGCCGACCGCCTCACCCGATACGGCCTGTGCCCTCGCTAGCCCGCGCTGCGCGTAGGCGCCCGTCATGCACGCTTGAAAGTTTATGAAGCCCGACCCGTCCGCGGGACAAGTCAGGGACAGCGCCGACATGTACTCCTTTGCGGCGCCGGCCGTAATGCGACGCTCGAACTGCGGCAGGCAGATCCGCTGCTTGGCGTGCGAAAAGGTCTTGGTCTCGTCCTTGCACACAACGTCGAAATCGTTGCTGCTGTTGATCCCGTTGAAGATTCCCCAAGCGCGTTGGCG
>DASUFK010000092.1:0-16659 GCA_036274615.1 Gammaproteobacteria bacterium
TCGCGCAACGCACGCGCGAGCTCGGGGTGCGCATGGCGCTCGGAGCGCGCGCAACGCAGCTCAAACGCATGCTCCTCGCACAGGTGCTCCTGCTGGTCGCGGTAGGCGTGGCGGTAGGACTCGGAGGAGCGGCCGCGCTCACACGCCTCATGAAGTCGATGCTGTTCGGCGTGACCGCGCTCGACCTGCCGACCTTCGCAGCCATGGCGGCGGTGCTGGTGGCGGTCGCGATCGCGGCGGGCTATCTGCCGGCGCGGCGCGTAACGCGGATCGACCCGATGCGGGCGCTGCGCGAGGAGTGAGCCCTCCGCGGAGGGATATCGCATATGCGACTTCACAAATGATGTGCAAGCCATTGTTAATACATAGACATACGGACTCCATATGAACGAGATCAAACAAGCGGTGCGGCAACTTGCCCTCCGGCCCGGACTGTCGGCCACGGTGATCCTGATGCTCGCGCTGGGCATCGGCGCCACCACGGCGATCTTCTCGCTGTTCAACGAGGTGCTCTTGCAGTCGCTGCCCGTGGCCGACCCCGGCCGGCTCGTCACGTTGACCGCCCCCGGCATAAAGCTGGGCAGCGGCCGGCCCGGCTTGGCCGTAGGCGACGTCGACGCGGTTTGGAGCTATCCGCAGTTCCGCGACTTCGAGGCACGGCAAACAGTGCTCACCAACGTCGCGGCGCACTACGACTTCCTCGTGAATCTCGGCAGCGGCGAGGGCGCCACGTTCGGGCCCGGCGTGCTGGTATCGAGCCACTACTTCGAGGTGCTAGGCGTCAAGCCCGCGCTCGGCCGCTTCATCGGCCCGCAAGACGAGCCGGCGGTGGGCGAGTCGGCCGTGGTGGTGCTGAGCTACGACTACTGGGAACGCCAGCTCGGCGCCAACCCGGCCGCGATCGGGGACACGCTCGCCGTGAACGGCCACGAGCTCACGATCGTCGGCGTCGCGCCCAAAGGCTTCGAGGGCGCGATGCTCGGCTGGCGGCCCAACGTCTACGTGCCGATCACGTTGCGCTGGCTGATGCAGCCCGAGGAGCCGTACAACGCCGAAAACCGGCTCTACTATTGGCTGTACATGTTCGGCCGGCTCAAGCCCGGTGTCTCCGAAGAGCAGGCGACGGCCGCGCTGAACGTGCTCTTCGGCGCGATGGTGCGCGACGTGGAAGCGCCGCTGCTCACGAATGTCACCGACGAGCAGCGCCGGCAGTTCCTCGCGAAGAGGCTCGTGCTCACGCCCGGCGGCCGGGGCCAGAGCAACATTCCGGGACAAGCGCAGTTGCCGCTCACCATGCTGCTCGGCGTCACCACCCTCGTGCTGCTGATCGTGTGCGTGAACATCGCGAACCTGTTGCTCGCGCGCGGTGCCGCGCGCGCGGGCGAGCTGGCGGTTCGCACGTCGATCGGAGCGAGCCGCGCGCGGCTCGTCGGCCAGTTGCTCGCGGAGGCCGGCACTCTCGCCGTGCTCGGCGTGGCCGCGAGCTTGCCGCTCGCCGCGGGCACGCTGAAATTGGTGGTCGCGCTATTCCCGGCGGGATTCCTGAGCCGGATCGACGCGTCCCTGAGCTGGCGGGCGATGGGGTTCGCCGCGGCCGCGGGCCTCGGCACGGTGCTCCTGTTCGGCCTCGTGCCCGCGCTCCAAGTCACGGGCACCTCGCTTGCCGCGGTGATGAAGAATCAGAGCGCGAAGTCGCCCGGTGCGCGCGGCGCGGCGCGGCTGAACCGCTGGCTCGTGACGGCGCAAATCGGCTTCGCCACCGTGCTGCTCGTGCTCGCGGGCCTGTTCACCCAGAGCCTGATGAACGCGGCGCGCTCCGAGATCGGCATGAGCGTCGATTCGCTGGCGAGCTTCAACGTGTCGCCGCTGCTCGCCGGCTACGGCAAGGACGATCTCGACGGAATTTACGACCGCGTGTCGGCCGCGCTCGCCGCGCAACCCGGTGTGCTCCGCGTCGGCTCCGGAGCGGTGCCGCTGCTCGCCAACATCTCGTTCGGCGCGCGGGTGCAAGTGGTCGGCGCGCCCGAGCGCAGCGGCGACGATGCCAACTCGGAAGCGATGTTGATGCTCGGCGAGGGCACGTTTGCGGCGCTCGGCGTGCCGCTGCTCGCGGGGCGCGACTTCAGCGGCGTCGATCGCACCAGCAACGCGGCGATCGTGGTGAACGAGGCATTCGTTCGCAAGTTCGGCCTCGGCAGCGGCGCGCTCGGTCAGCACGTGCGCATGCAAGGGTACGCGGTGCCGGCGGAAGCCGAGATCGTGGGCGTGGTGGCCGACGCGCGCTTCAGCCGGGTGAAGGACGCGGTGCCGCCGCAGTTCTATACGCCGCGGCCGCGCGGCGACACGACCTTCAGCTCGTTGTTCTTCTACGTCCGCAGCGGGCTGGACGCGGAGACTCTGCGCACGGTGATCCCACGCGCCATTGCATCGGTGGACCCCAATCTCGCCGTCGGCAATTTGAGCACGATGAAGAACCTGTTGAACACGAGCCTCTCGCTCGATCGCATCGTGACGTTGCTGTCGACCACGCTCGCGGCGCTCGCCACGGTGCTCGCGGCGGTCGGGCTCTACGGCGTGCTGAGCTACAACGTGGCCCAGCGCACGCGCGAGCTCGGCTTGCGGCTCGCGCTCGGCGCTCAGCCGCGCGCGCTGCGGCTGATGGTGCTCAAGCAGGTCGGTTTCATGGCGCTCGTCGGCGGCGCGCTCGGCTTGGGCGCCGCTGTCGCCTCGGGGCAGATCGCGAGAACGCTGCTTTACGGCCTGTCCGGTTACGACCCGAAGGCGCTCCTCGCCGCTGTCGCCGTGCTCGCGGTCGTCATATTGGCGGCGGCGTATATCCCGGCGCGGCGTGCGTCACGGGTGGCGCCGCTAGAGGCCCTGCGTTACGAGTAGCCCTCAATCACCACACACTCCGGTAGAGCAGTAATCCATGAACGCCAAGGTCGCGCTGATCGGCATGCCGATCTGGAGTCAACGTATGAGCATGATTCGACATCTTCGCGCCGCCCGGCGGTCGCTGGCCCGCGTGCCCGTATTCACGTTCACGGTGGTCGCGATGCTCGCGGTGGGGATCGGGGCCACGACCGCCATGTTCTCGATGTTCCACCAGGTGCTGCTCCAACGGCTGCCGGTGGCGGAGCCCGAGCGGCTCGTGAACCTCGGCGCGCCGGGGCCGAAGTGGGGCAGCACGAGCTGCGGCAGGGCGGGCGACTGCGAGCAGGTGTTCAGCTACCCGATGTTTCGCGACCTCGAGGCGCGGCAGACCGTGTTCGCCGGCCTCGCCGGCCATCGGCCGTTCCAAGCCAGCCTCGCGTATCACGACCGCACGCTCGTCACGGCCGGGTCGCTCGTGTCAGGCCAGTACTTCTCTGCGCTCGGGGTCCGGCCGGCGCTCGGGCGGTTGCTCGGCCCGCAGGACGAGCCGCAGGTCGGGGAGTCCGACGTGGTCGTGCTGAGCCACGACTACTGGCAGGACGAGCTCGGTGCCGATCCCGCAGTGGTCGGCCAAACTCTCCGGGTCAACGGCCGCCAGCTCACGATCGTCGGCGTGGCGCCGGCCGGATTCTCGGGCACGACGCTCGGGCTCAAGCCGCGCCTGTTCGTGCCGCTCACTCTGCGGTGGATCATGGAGCCCGCGGCGCGAAACGACGCGGACAACCGCCGCTCGTACTGGATCTACGCGTTCGCGCGGCTCGCCCCCGGCGTCTCCCGCGGGCAGGCGGCGGCGAGCGTCAACAGCCTCTACTCGGCGATCTTGAACGACGTCGAGGCGCCGCTGAACTCGGCCATGCCCCCGGACGTGCTCGAGCAGTTCCGGCACCGCCAAGTGACGATGGAGCCGGGCGAGCGCGGCCAAAGCACGATGGCGAGCGACTCGGGACGGCCGCTCGCGCTGTTGCTCGGCGTGGCGGCCACGTTGCTCGCGATCGTCTGCGTGAACGTGGCGAATCTGTTGCTCGCGCGCGGGGCGGCACGTGCGGGCGAGCTCGCGATTCGCGCATCGCTCGGCGCGAGCCGCCGCGAGCTCGCGGCCCAGCTGCTCTCCGAGTCGCTGCTGCTCGCGGTGCTCGGCGGCTTGGCGAGCATTCCGGTCGCGGCGCTCGTGCTGCGCGCGATCGTCGCGCTGCTGCCGGTGCCGGTGGCGAACAACATCGTGATCGCCGTGAGCGGGGCCGCCGCGGCGTTCGCGGCCTGCGTTGCGCTCGGCACCGTGGTGCTGTTCGGGTTGTTGCCCGCGATCCAGAGCACCCGGGTCGCACCGAGCGCCGTGATGAAAGGGCAGGGATCGCGCGCCGTCGGCGCGCAGGGCGCGGCGCGCGCACGCGCGCTGCTCGCCACGGCGCAGATCGCGTTCTCGATGGCGCTGCTGGCCACGTCGGGACTATTCGCGCAAAGCCTCGCCAACATCGCGCGCGTGAATCTCGGCATGGACGTCGATTCGCTCGTCACGTTCTCCGTGGCGCCGCGGCTCAGCGGCTACGAGCCCGAGCGTGCGGACGCGCTGTTCGACCGCCTCGAGCGCGAGCTCGCGGAGCAGCCCGGCATCACGAGCGTTGCGACGTCGAGGGTGCCGCTCGTCACCGACAGCGATTCGAACACCCGGATGTCGATCGAGGGCAACGACGCGAGCCCGACGGTGGACATGAGCTCCACCTGGAATGCCGTGAGCCCGGGACTGCGGCGCACGTTCTCGATCCCGCTGCTGGCCGGCCGCGACTTCACCGATGCCGACGTCGAAAGCTCGGCGAAAGTCGCGATCGTGAATGAAGCTTTCGTGCGCAAGTTCGCGCTCGGCGGCGCCGCGATCGGCAAGCAGGTCTCGGCCGGCTCCGACGCGCACGACGTCACGATCGTAGGGGTGATCGCCGACGCGACCTACAGCAACGTGAAAGACGCGCCGCCGCCGCAGTACATCGTGCCGCGGCACCAGTCCCCGAGCGCGGCCATCCTGGCGTTCTACGTTCGTGCAAGCGTGCCTCCGGAGCAGCTCGTCGGGCAGATCCAGCGCGTCGTCGCGCAGATCGACTCGACGCTGCCGTTGAATGGGCTCGTTCCGATGCGCCGCGTCGTGCAAGGCAACGTCTACCTCGATCGGCTGATCGCCATGCTGTCGGGCGGTTTCGCCGGGCTCGCCACGCTGCTGGCCGCGATCGGCCTCTACGGCGTGCTCGCCTATGGCGTCGCGCAGCGCACGCGCGAGCTTGGCTTGCGGCTCGCGCTCGGCGCGACGGCCGCGCGCCTGCGCGCGATGGTGCTCCAGCAGGTGGGGCTCATGGCGCTCGCGGGCGTGCCCATCGGGCTCGGCGCCGCATTGTTGCTGGGCCGCGCCGCGCGCTCGCTGCTCTACGGCCTCTCAAGCAGCGATCCGTGGGTGATGGCCGGCGCCGTCGCGGTGCTGGCCGTCGTGGTCGCGGCAGCAGGGTATCTGCCGGCGCGTCGCGCCGCGAAGGTCGCGCCGATGGAGGCGTTGCGCTATGAATGAGCGCCCCGCGGCACGGTCGGTGCAAGGAGATTGAGTATGAGATCGGTCAGACAAGCCGCTCGCCAAGTCGTCCGCTCCCCTGGGTTTGCCCTGACTGTGGTGCTCACGCTCGCGATCGGCATCGGCGCGAGCACGCTGCTCTACAGCGTCGTCGACGCCGTGCTGCTCGCGTCGCTGCCGTATTCCGATGCGGACCGAATCGTGGCCGTCGCGCAGCTCAACTCGCGCGGCGCACGCAACATCCGCGTCTCCGATCCGAATTTCGCCGATCTCAAAGAGCAGACGCATACGCTCCAGGCGTTCGCCCAGTACGCCACGTATTACGCGCCTGTGGCCGGCGGCGACGAGCCGGTGCGCACGGCGGTCACGGCCGTCTCGGCGGATTTCTTCGAGGTCTTCGGCGTTCGGCCGGCGCTCGGCCGAGGGTTCGCTCCGGAGGAGCAGGCCCTCGGCGGCCCACGCGCCGCGCTCGTGAGCTACTCCTACTGGCAGCGCTATCTCGGGGGCGCACCCGACTTCACTGGCCGCACGCTGCGCTTCGGCGGCGAGGTGTACTCGATTGTCGGCGTGATGCCGCGCGGTTTCGCGTTCGAGGACGCCGACGTTTGGCATGCGCGCGAGCTCTGGCCCGTGAGCAGCCGCGGCGCGCACAACTTCTATGCGGTCGGCCGGCTCGCGCCCCGTGCGTCGCTCGACGAGGCGCGCCGCGACTTCAGCCAAGTAGCGCGCCGGCTCAAGGCAGTGTATGGCGACGACACGGCGATGTTCGACGCCGACGTGACGACGATCCGCGCCGATCTCGTCGCAGCCGTGCGGCTGCCGCTGCTCGTGCTGTCGGCCGCCGCAGCGCTGCTGTACGCGATCGCCGTGGCGAACGTCGTGAACCTGTTGCTGGCGCGTGCGGTCACGCGCGAGCGCGAGCTCGCCACGCGGCTCGCGCTCGGCGCGCGGCGGGCCACGCTGGCCGGCGGCTTCTTCGCCGAGGCGCTGGTGCTCTGCGGGCTCGGCGCCGGGCTCGGGCTGCTCGGCGCGTGGTGGGGCACCAGCATCGTCGCGACATTCGGCGACTCGAGCCTGTTACCGCGCGCGTCGTCGGTTCACGTGGGCACGGCGTCGATCGCCGTGGCGCTCGGCCTCGCGCTGCTCGCCGCGGGAGGGTCGAGCTTGCTCACGGCGTGGCGCGCAGCGAGCGACGCCGGCGCGCTGCACGGCGGCCGCCGCACGACCGCGTCGCGCTCGCGTACGCGGCTGCGCGACGCGCTCGTCGCGACGCAAGTCGGCATTGCGCTCGTGCTGGCCGTCGGCGCGTCGCTGCTCGGCCGCAGCTACGCGGCGGTGACCAACGTGGATCCGGGGTTCCGTCCCGGCGGCATGGTGCTCATGGAGGCGATCTCGCCGTACGCTCGCGAGAACTACGACGAGATCCGCGCGTTTCAGGACCGCGTGCTCGAGGGGCTGCGCGCGCTGCCGGGCGTGGAGTCGGTGGGCGGGGTGAGCGGGTTGCCGCTGCAGGGCGGCGGCACGAACGGCACGTTCGTGAAGCTGGTTCGCCCGGACGAGGTTCGCACCGGCGACGAGTGGCTGACGCTCGCGAAACAACCGGACCGCTCGGGCTACGCGGAGTATCGCGTCGCGAGCGCCGGCTATTTCCAGACGCTCGGCATCCCGCTGCTGCGCGGCCGCACGTTCGAGTCGACCGACACGCCCGAGGCGGCGCAGGTGGCCGTGGTGAGCCGCTCGTTCGCCGAAGCAGCATGGCCTGGCGAGGATCCGCTCGGGAAGCTGCTCAACTACGGAAACATGGACTCCAATTTCGAAGCGCCGTTCACCGTGGTGGGCGTCGTAGGCGACGTGCACGACTACGGCCTCGATCGCGCCGTGCGGCCCACGTTCTACGCGAGCTACCGGCAGCGGCCGCGGTTCGCGGACTCGCTGTGGTTCGCGATCCGCACTTCGAACACCGCCGCGACGATCGCCGCGGCGCGCGAAGTGGTGCGCAGCGTCGACGCCGACTCGCCGCCCACATTCCAAACGTCGGAGCGGCTCTATGCCGCTTCGATCGCGCAGCGCCGCTTCAATCTCGTGATGCTCGCCGTGTTCGGCGGGGCGGCGCTCCTGCTCGCGCTCACGGGCGTCTACGGCGCGATCGCGTTCAGCGTGGCGCAACGTCGGCACGAGATCGGCGTGCGCATCGCGCTCGGCGCGACGGTCGGGCGCGTGATCGCGGGCGTGCTGCGCGGCAGTCTCGCGATCGCGGCCATCGGCGTCGGCGCGGGCTTGGCGGTGGCGTTGGCCGGTGCGCGCGTCGTGAGCTCGCTCTTGTACGGCGTTGCGCCGCACGATCCGGCGTCGTACGTGCTCGCGAGCGCCTTGCTGTTCGCCGCGGCGGGCGCCGCGGCCTTGGTCCCCGCGCTGCGCGCCGCGCGCATCGATCCCAACGTCACGTTGCGCGACGACTGACCCGTCTCCGCAGTCCCGAAATCGGGACACGCGCGAGCGGTTGCGGGAGCGGCGGGCGCGAGCGCCGGCGGCGGTCGCGCCGCGATTCCTTGGAGATCAACCGCTTGCCGACCGGAGCGCCGTGGCACGCCGATTGCTAACAGCTCAATGGGACCAGCCCGATCCCAGTGATATATAAGGTACGTCCGTTATGGCAAACACGAGTGAGGTTCCCGTGAGCGAAGCGCTTCCAGGGCCGATGATTCGGCTCCAAGGGCTCGAGAAGTCCTATCCGTACAAGGGCGGCCAGACCTGGGTCTTGCGGCAGATTGCCCTCGAGATCAACGAAGGCGACTTCGTCACGATCATGGGCCCGTCGGGCGCGGGCAAGTCCACGCTGCTCGCGATTCTGGGCTTCCTCGACGCGGAGTTCACCGGCGAGTTCTGGTTCGACGGCCAGGCCGTTCACGAGATGAGCCCGAAGGCGCGCGGCAAGGTCGGCAAGGAAAACGTCGGCTTCGTCTTCCAGCAGTTCCACCTGCTCGACGACCTCACGGTGGCCGAGAACCTCGACATCCCGCTGTCGTACCGCAACGTGCCGCGCAAGGAGCGCGACGCGCGCGTGGCCGAGACGCTCGACCGCTTCCAGATGGTCGGCAAGAAAGACCTGTATCCCACGCAGCTCTCGGGCGGCCAGCAGCAGCAAGTGGCCGTCGCGCGCGCGATCATCGCCGAGCCGCGGCTGATCCTCGCCGACGAGCCCACCGGCAGCCTGCACTGGCGCCAGGGCGAGGCGATCATGGAGATGCTGAGCGGGCTCAACCAGAACGGCACCACGATCGTTCAAGTGACGCACGACGAGCGCGTGGCCGGCTTCAGCCGGCGCGTGATCGAGCTCGCGGACGGTTGGATCTCCGCGGACCGCAAGACGAAATAGAGGCCTCGCGGCGCGCGAATAGACCGGGGGAGCGCCGATGAACGAGCTCAAGCAGGCACTGCGTCGGACGCTCGCCCAACCAGGGCTCTCGTTCGTGATGATCGCGATGCTCGCGCTCGGCCTCGGCGCGACCACGGCGATGTACTCGATCTACCACGAGGTGCTGGAGCGGCCGCTGCCGGTCGCGGAGCCCGAGCGGCTCGTGAATTTCGGCGCGCCCGGCCCGAAGCGCGGCTTCACGAGCTGCAGCACGGCCGGCAACTGCGACGAGATCTTCAGCTACCCGATGTTCCGCGATCTCGAGGCACGGCAGACGGCGTTCGCCGGCATCGCGGGGCACAGCGCGTTTGGCGCGAACCTGTCGTATCGCGGCGGCGCGATCTCCGCGCAGGGCGCGTTGGTCTCGGGCGGATATTTCTCCGTGCTCGGCGTGCGGCCGGCGCTCGGCCGGCTGATCGGCCCGCAGGACGAGCCGCGCGTCGGCGAGTCGGCGGTCGCCGTTCTCGACTACGCCTACTGGCGCGACTACTTGGGCGCCGACCCGGGCGCGATAGGGCAGACGCTGATCGTCAACGGTCAGGCGCTCACGATCGTCGGCGTCGCCCCCGAGGGGTTCTTCGGCACCACTTGGGGTGTGCATCCCAAGGTGTTCGTGCCGCTCTCGCTGCGCGGGCTCATGGAGCCCAACATGCCGCGCGGCGAAGACTCGCGCACCACGTACTGGGTCTACCTGTTCGCGCGGCTCGCGCCGGGTGGCTCCATCGACCAAGCGGCGACGGCGATCAACGCGCTCTATTCCGGGATCTTGAACGAGGTCGAGGCAGCGCTGAACAGCGACATGCCGCCCGACATGCTCGAGCAGTTTCGCCGCCGCACGATCACGCTCGCGCCCGGCGCGCTCGGCCAGAGCTGGATGCGCGACATCTCGACGCCGTTGACGCTGCTGCTCGGAGTCACGGCGCTCGTGCTGCTGATCGCGTGCGCGAACATCGCCAACCTCCTGCTCGCGCGCGGCGTGGCGCGCTCCGGCGAGATGGCGTTGCGCGCGTCGCTCGGCGCGAGCCGCGCGCGGCTCGTGGGCCAGCTGCTGCTCGAGGCGACGGTGGTGGCAGCGCTCGGCGGCCTCGCGACGTTGCCGGTGGCCGCGCTCACGCAGCGCGCCATCCTCGCGCTCGCGCCGGACCAAATCGCGACCCAAATAACCGTCGATTTCAGCGGCCGGGCGATGCTGTTTGCCGGCACAGCGGCGTTGGCCACCGTGCTGTTGTTCGGTCTCTTCCCGGCCTTGCAGGCGACGCGCGCCACCTTGGGCACCGTGATCAAGGGGCAGGCGGCGCAATCCGTCGGCGGCCGGGGCGCCGCGCGTTTCCGCACGACGCTCGCCACAGTGCAAATCGCGCTCTCGACGGTGCTGCTCGTGCTCGCCGGCTTGTTCGCGCACAGCCTCGTCAACATCGCGAGTGTCGACCTCGGCATGGGTGTCGACTCGGTGGTGTCGTTCAGCGTCGCGCCACGGCAGAACGGCTACACCCAGGAGCGCACCACGGAGACCTTCGACCGGATCGAGAGCGAGCTAGCGGCGGTTCCCGGCGTGACCAGCGTGACGTCGTCGAGCGTGGCCCTGCTCGCCAACAATTTCTGCGGGATCGGCCTCAACGTCGAAGGCTTCGACGCGCCGGCGGGCGCCGATACGAGCTCGTCATGCAGCTGGGTGAGCCCTGGATTCCTGCGAACGCTGTCGGTGCCGCTGCTCACGGGCCGGGAGTTCACGGCCGCCGACGGACCCGGCGCGCCGCAGGTTGCGATCGTGAACCAGGCGTTCGTGCGCAAGTTCGGGCTTGGCGACGCACCGCTCGGCAAGCACTTCGGCATGGGCGACGCCAAGACAGCCGAGCGCAACATCGAGATCGTCGGCATCGCGGCCGACGCGAAGTACAACACCGTGAAAGGCGAGATCCCGCCGTTGTTCCTCTTGCCCCGCCGGCAGGAATCGCGCATCGGGCAGCTGTCGATCTACGTCCGCGGTGCCGTGGAGCCGCAAGCTCTGCTCGCCGCGATCCCGCGCGTGGTCGCGAGCGTCGACCCGACACTGCCCGTGCAAGAGCTCACGACGATGCGCAAGACCGTCGAGAGCAGCGTCTTCCTCGACCGGCTCGTGGCGATCCTGTCGGCCGCGTTCGCCACGCTCGCCACGGTGCTCGCCGCGATCGGTCTCTACGGCGTGCTCGCCTACAACGTGGCGCAGCGCACGCGGGAGATCGGGATCAAGCTCGCGCTCGGCGCCACGCCGCAGCACGTGCGGGCCACGGTCGTCAAGCAAGTCGCTTCGATGGCGGCGATCGGAATGACGGCGGGGCTGATCGTATCGATCGCCGTGGGCCGCGGCGCCGGCTCGTTGCTCTACGGCCTGTCGGGATACGACCCCGCGGCGCTGGTCGGCGCAGTCGCAGCGCTCGCCGCCGTGGTGGCCGCGGCGGCTTATCTGCCGGCTCGGCGCGTAGCGGGCGTGGCGCCGATGGAAGCCTTACGTTACGAGTGATGCCGATGAATGAGCTCAAGTACGCGCTACGGCGTGCTCTCGCCCGGCCGGGGCTCTCGATCGTGATGATCGCGATGCTCGCGCTCGGCCTCGGCGCCACCACGGCGATCTTCTCGGTGTTCAACGAGCTGCTCGTCCGGCCGCTGCCGGTGCACGCTCCGCACGAGCTCGTAAATCTCGCCGCACCCGGGATTCGGAGCGCCGGCGCGCGCAGCTGCAGCGACGCCGGCACCTGCGACGAAATCTTCTCCTATCCGATGTACCACGATCTCGCGGCCGCCGAGACCGGGTTCGCGGGCATCGCCGCGCATCGCGACTTCTACGCCACGGTAACCGGCGACGGCGCGGCGCGCAGCGCCAACGGGATCCTCGTGTCGGGCAGCTACTTCGGCGTCCTCGGTCTCACCCCCGCGGCCGGCCGCTTGATCGACGCGCGCGACGAGCCGCGCGTGGACGAGGGCAACGTCGTGGTGCTGACCTACGACTACTGGCAGAGCGCGTTCGGCGGCAATCCCGCCGCGATCGGCCGCGTGCTCACGGTTAACGGCCAGCCGCTCACCGTGATCGGCGTGGCGCCGCGAGGCTTCACGGGAACGATCGTGGGACTTCGCCCGCAGGTGTTCGTGCCGCTCACGATGCGCTGGCGCATGGAGCCGACCCGTGGCCGCGACGAAGACAATCGCCGCTCGTACTGGGTATATCTGTTCGCGCGGCTCGAGCCCGGCGTCACGCTCGCGGCAGCGTCCGCGAGCTTGAACGTGCTCTATCGCGGCATCCTCGAGACCGTGGAGGTACCGCTCAACAGCGCGCTGCCCGCCGATCTGCTCGAGCAATTCCGCAACGGCCGCATCGACGTCACGCCGGGTGCGGCAGGCCAGAGCTCGATTCCGGACGACGCCGCGCGGCCGCTCGTACTGCTGCTCGGCATCACCGCGCTCGTGCTGCTGATCGTGTGCGTGAACGTGGCCAACCTGCTGCTCGCGCGCGGCGTGGCGCGCGCCGGCGAGCTCGCGCTGCGCGTGTCGATCGGCGCGAGCCGCGCGCGGCTCGTTGGGGGAGCGTTGCTCGACGCGGCGTTACCCGCGCTCGCCGGCGGATTGCTCAGCCTGCCGGTGGCGATGGGAACGCTGCAGCTCATCGCGATCTTCGTCCCCATGGAGGTCGCGGCCGGCATGTCGCTCGCCGTCGACGCTACGGCGCTCGCGTTCGCCGCGGGCGCCGCCACGGCCACCGTGCTGCTGTTCGGGCCGGCCCCCGCGTTGCAGGCGCTGCGTACGAACCCGGTCCTCGCGATGAAGGGCCAGTCCTCGCAGTCGGTGGGCGGTCACGGCATGGCCCGCGTGCGCTCGATCCTCGTCACCACCCAGATCGCATTCTCGATGCTGCTGCTCGTGCTCGCCGGCTTGTTCGCGAAGAGTCTCGCGAACGTGGCCGGCGTCGATCTCGGCATGAGCTCGGGCTCGGTGGTCACGTTCGCCGTGTCGCCGCGCATGAGCGGGCAGAGCCGCGAAGACACCATGCGCACGTTCGATCGCATCGAAGAACGGCTCGCCGCGGAGCCGGGTGTGACGAGCGTGGGATCGGCACGGATCGCCGTGCTCACGGGCCGCGGCTTCACGACAGCGCCCGAGTTTCCGGGATTCGCCGGCCTGTCCGGCGCCGACAACCGCGCGATGACGAATCAGGTGAGCCCCGGCTTCTTCGGCGCGCTCGCCACGCCCGTGCTCGCGGGCCGCGACTTCTCCGACGCCGACACGCTCGGCGCGCCGGTGGTCGCCGTCGTGAACCAGACGTTCGTGCGGCAGTTCAAGCTCGGCGAAGACGCGATCGGCCGGCACTTCCGCCTCTCCGGCCGCTGGCCGGACGTCGCGATCGTGGGCGTGGTGGGCGACACGAAATACCGCGACGTGAAGCTAGAGGTTCCGCCGCAGCTCTATCTCTCGCGCCGCCAGGACGACAACCTCGACGGGCTCACGTACTACGTGCGGGGCGGCGTGAGCGTCGACGCGCTGCTCGAGCGGATTCCGCGCGTGATCGCCGAGGCCGCGCCGGGCGTGGCCGTGCGCTCGCTCACGAGCCTCGACGCGCAGATCGACGACAACGTCTACCTCGACCGGCTCACCGCGCTGCTCGCCGCGGGCTTCGCCGGGCTCGCGACCTTGCTCGCCGCGCTCGGCCTGTACGGCGTGCTCGCTTACGGGGTCGCGCAGCGCACGCGCGAGCTCGGCTTGCGGCTGGCGCTCGGCGCCACGCCGGGCGGCCTGCAGCGCCTGATCGCCAGGCACGTCGCGCGCATCGCGCTGATCGGCGGCGGCGCCGGGCTCCTCGCCGGCCTCGGGCTCGGCCGGTTCGCCGAAGCGCTGCTGTTCGGGCTCTCGGGGCGCGACCCCGCGGTGCTCGCCGCCGCGGCCGCCGTGCTCGCGGCGGTCATCGCCGCCGCGACGTATCTGCCCGCACGCCGCGCCGCCGGCGTCGCGCCGATGGAGGCCCTGCGCCACGAATAGCCCGCGCCGCGCCGAGCTTGCGCTCCCTCACCACCTTGCATATAGATGAGTCCGCCCATGCCGCCACGCGCACCCCGAATCTTCATCGCCGACGACCAGCACGACGTGCTCGAGTCGCTGCGGCTGCTCTTGAAAGGCGAGGGTTACGCCGCCGACACGTTCCCACGAACCGACGCGCTGTTGGGCGCGTTGCGCGCGCGGCCCGCCGACGTGGTGCTCATGGATTTGAACTACACCCGCGACACCACCTCGGGCGAGGAGGGCCTCGACGCGCTCGCGAAGATCCGCGCCTTCGACGCCACCACGCCCGTGATCGTGATGACCGCCTGGGGCAGCATCGAGCTCGCCGTCGAGGCGATGCGCCGCGGCGCGCAGGACTTCATCGAGAAGCCCTGGAACAACGACCGGCTGCTCAGCATCCTGCGCACGCAAGTGGCGCTCGGCCAGGCGCTCAACCGCGCGCGCGTGCTCGAGGCCGAGAACCGCGCGCTCACGCAGGCGGGCGGCGACGAGCTCATCGCCGAGTCGGCCGCGATGCGGCCCGTGCTCGAGACGATCGAGAGCGTGGCGCCCACCGACGCGAACGTGCTCATCACCGGCGAGAGCGGCTCGGGCAAGGGCCACATCGCGCGGCTCATCCATGCCGCGTCGCCGCGCCGCGAGCACAGCCTCGTGACGGTGAACATCGGCAGCCTCCAGGAAACGGTGTTCGAGAGCGAGATGTTCGGCCACGTGAAGGGCGCGTTCACCGATGCGAAGAACGACCGCGTGGGGCGCTTCGAGCTCGCCGACGGCGGCACGCTGTTCCTGGACGAGATCGCGAACATCCCCGTGGCGCAGCAGGCCCGCCTCCTGCGGGTGCTCGAGGACGGGCAGTTCGAGCGGCTCGGCTCGTCGCGCACGCTCAAGGTGGACGTGCGCGTGCTCGCGGCGACCAACGCGGACATCGACGCCGAGATCGCGGCCGGCAAATTCCGCGGCGACTTGCTCTACCGGCTCAACACGATCCACATCCGCCTGCCGCCGCTGCGCGAGCGCGGCGACGACATCGTGCGGCTCGCCCAGCGCTTCCTCGAGCGCCACGCGCAGCGTTATCGTAAGAACGTGGCCAGCTTCGCCGATCCCGCCTTGTCCGCCTTGCGGCGCTACTCGTGGCCCGGCAACGTGCGCGAGCTCAGCCACGTGATCGAGCGCGCGGTGCTCATGGCGCGCGGCGCGCAGATCGGCCCGGCGGACTTGCGGCTCGACTCGGCGCCCGCCGCGGCCGAGCGCCGGCCGATGACGCTCGAGGCCATCGAGGAGGAAGCGATCCGCGCCGCGCTCGCGCGTCACGATGGTAATGTCGTCGCCGCCGCCGACGAGCTCGGCATGAGCCGCTCGGCGCTGTACCGGCGGCTGGAGAAGATCGCGCTATGAGCAAACGCCGCGTCCGGTTCCAGAACCGGGTGCAGCTGCTCGTCCTCGTTACCGTGGTGCCCGCCTGGCTTGCGTGCGGTTTGTTGCTGCTCGCGTGGGACGCGAGCAACGCGCTGCGCTGGACGGTCTTCTCGCTGATCAGCGCGTCGGTGGGCATCGGCCTCGCGGCCGTCCGGCACCACACCGTGCGGCCGTTGCAGTCGCTCGCGAACATGCTCGAAGCGCTGCGCGAGGGCGACTACTCGATGCGCGGCCGCAACGTGGACCCCGAAGACGCCATGGGCGAGGTCATGGTCGAGGTCAACACGCTGTCGCGCACGCTCTACACCCAACGCCTCGAGGCGCTCGAGGCCGGCATGCTGCTGCACAAGATCATCGGCGACGTCGACATCGCGGTGTTCGCGTTCGACAGCGACTTGCGCTTAAGGCTCGTGAACCGCGCGGGCGCGGCGCTGCTGGGCGGCCGGCCGGAGGAGCTCTACGGCCGCGGCGTCGGCGAGCTCGGGCTCACGCAGATGCTGCTCGGGTCGTCGGGCCGAATCGTCGCGCACGTGTTCCCGGGCGGCGCGGGCCGGTGGGAAGTTCGCCGCCGCACGTTTCGCGAGAGCGGCAAGCCGCAGGAGCTGCTCGTGATCTCGGACCTCTCGCGCGCGCTGCGCGAGGAAGAACGACAGGCGTGGCAGCGGCTCGTGCGCGTGATCGGCCACGAGCTCAACAGCTCGCTCGCGCCGATCAAGTCGATGGCCGGCACGCTGCGCAAGCTCATCTACCGCGAGCCGCCGCCCGACGACTGGCGCGACGACGCGCACTCGGGGCTCACGATCATCCACGACCGCGCGGAATCGCTCGAGCGCTTCATGGGCGCGTACGCGCGGCTCGCGCGCTTGCCGCAGCCGAACCGCCGCGACACCGAGCTCGGCGCGCTCGTGCGCCGCGTGGCGTCGCTGCAGACCAACCGCGTGTCGATCGAGGGCGGTCCGGCGGTGCGGATCGCCATCGATCCGGACCAGATCGAGCAGGTGCTGATCAACCTGGTGCGCAACGCGGTCGAAGCGTCGGGAGAGGCGGGCGGCGTGCGCGTGCGCTGGTACGCGGAGGACGGCCGTCTCGTGATCGAGGTGGAGGACGACGGCCCCGGTCTCGCGCGCACCGACAACCTGTTCGTGCCGTTCTTCACCACCAAGCCCGGCGGCAGCGGGATCGGGCTCGTGCTGTCGCGTGAGATCGTGGAGAACCACGGCGGTCAGATCGCGCTCGAGAACCGCGCCGGCGCCCGCGGCTGCGTCGCCCGCGTATTCCTGCCGCTCGGCGCGTGGCCGGCGTCGACGCCGCGCCAGTCCTC
>DASUFK010000093.1:0-4040 GCA_036274615.1 Gammaproteobacteria bacterium
AGTCGGCGGCAAGAGCCGGGTGGACCCGCGTCCCCCGGCTCTTCTCTTTAGAAAATAGGGACAGGTTACTTTTCGCTCCGTGGAACGCTAACCGCGGCTGCGAGAACAAGGGGGACATGCTGCTTTTTCGCGCGGAGAAAAATGGGGACATGCTGGGACATGCTGGTTTTTTGGGGCCAGCCGCGCCGAGCTTCGGCGCAGCGGAATCAAAAAATCAGCATGTCCCTAATTTTCTGGCGGGGCGAAAAGCAGCCTGTCCCTGCCTGTCCCTAGTTCTCGGCGGGACGGCCCCACAGTTGTTGGGAGGCGCGCTCGGCGCCTTCGACGAGCGCGCGCAGCTTCTTGTACGCGATCGCGGGGTCCACGCGGCTCGAGCCCACGAACGAGCCGAAGCCGCAGTCGGTGCCCGCGAGCACGCGCTCGCGTCCCACGATCTGCGCGTACTGCACGATCTGCTGCGCGACCAGCTCCGGGTGCTCCACGTAGTTGGTCGTGGACATGATGCAGCCGGGGATCAAGATCTTGTCGTCGGCGAGCGGTGCGTCGGCCCACACGGCCCATTCGTGGCGGTGCCGCGGGTTCGCCGCCTCGAACACGATGCCGGACGGCCGCGCCTTCAGCACGATCGCGAGAATCTTTTCCAGCGCGATGTCGTGATCGTGCGGGCCTTCGTAGTTGCCCCAGCAGATGTGCATCCGCATGAGGCCCGCGGGGATGTCGCGCACGGCGTGGTTCAGCGCTTCGACTTGCAGCTCGGCACGGCGCAGGAACTCCGCTTCGTCGAGCTCCTGAAAACCGGTGTGGCGCGCCATCGCGAGGTCCGGGCAGTCGAGCTGCAGCACGAAGCCGGCGGCGGCGATCGCGTCGTACTCGGGCTTCATCGCGTCGGCGATCGCCTCGACGTACGCGTCGTGCGTCGGATAGTAGTGGTTCGACTGGAACGCCGAGATCACGCCCGGCGACGCGGCGTTCATGAACGCGTCGAACGCGTGGTGCTTCGTAACCGCGGCGCGCAGGTTGGCCGCGTCGATCTGCACCGCTTCGCGGTCGACGAGCGTCACGGGGCCCACGCAACCGGGACGCTTGAACTGCTGCTTGCCGATCATCCGCGTGACCGCCTCGCGGAATTCAGGATGCGGCGCCACGTCGAGGTGCGGCGGCCGCGGATAGTGGCCGGCGAATCCCGAGAGCCGGTCCTTGATGTACGTGGCGTAGCCCATCTTGCTGGCCTCGCCGTCGCTCACCACGTCGATGCCGGCGGCCACCTGCTTCGCCACCGCATCGTCCACGCCGGCGGCCACCGCCGCGGCGAATTCGCCGGCGTCGTACGGCTCGCCCGCGTCCTTCCGGTAGAGCAGCTCCGAGAGCGCCGCGCCGCGCGGCAGGCTCCCGACGTGCGTCGTGAGGATTCGGTCGGCGCTGAGCTTCATGCGGGTCCATTTGACGCGTGGAAACCGCCGTGGTCTAGTGCCCCCAGCGAGGGTCAGACCCCGCCCTCCCTCGAACGATCTTCCCGAAACACGCCGGAAGACCGTCCCTGGGGCTCCTCGCCGCACATCCGTATGCGGCGACGGTCTCGGGAAGACTCTTCGAGGGAGGGCGGGGTCCGACCGTCGACTTTTCGGAGGGTGGAACATGCTCGCACGCGCCACGCGGCTCGTGACGGCGGTTGGCGTGCTGTTGTGCGCCGCTTCCGCGTCGGCCGCGGACATCGGTTACGACGCCAAGGCCGACCCGTTCGACCAGCTCGCCGCCGCCGTGAAGCAGGCTGAGGCGCAGCACAAGCTCGTGCTGCTCGTGGCGGGCGGCGACTGGTGCATCTGGTGTCACTATCTGCACGCGTTCCTCGAGGCCAACGACGACCTCGATCACGCGCTGCACGACGTGTTCGTCGTGCAGAAGGTCTATAGGGGCGACGACAACCACAACGAGCAATTCTTCACCACGCTGCCCAAGGCCGACGGCTATCCGCACTTCTGGATCGTCTCGGCCAAGGGTCAGCTCCTCGAGTCGCAGCCCACGGTGGTGTTCGAGGACGGCAAGAAGAGCTACGACGCAGTGAAGCTCGCCGCGTTCGTCGAGCGCTGGCAGAAGCGCGGTGCCGCCGCGTCGATTCCGAATCCATTGCAAAACGTCCAGAACGTCCGCGTGAACTGACATGAGCTACGAGCACTGGGAAATCTTGGTCGAAGGACGCGAGGCGATCGACGGTTGGAGCATCTGCACGATTTGCCTGCAGGTGGACCGCACGATGGCCACGGTGCGCCGCAAGTGGCGCTGCTCGGACTGCGGCGCCGACGCGAGCGAAAAGCTCGTGCGGTCGCTGCGCGCATATCTCGAGGCGAATCCGGTCGACTCGCTCGAGCGCAACTTGCAGGAGTGGGGCGCCGTGAAGGGCGTGCGTCCCGCGTACAAGATGCTCAAGTCCGCGCGCTACAAGTGCCTGGTCACCGTGAGCAAGAGAGAGATCGGCGCGCCGCAGACATGAGCGGGTGTCTCGTGGAGCGCGTGGATCACCTCGTGCTCACCGTCACCGACATCGAGGCCACGCTGCGCTTCTACGAGCGCGCGCTCGGCATGACGCGCGAGTCGTTTCGCGGACCCGAAGGCCAGCTCCGGCATGCGCTCACGTTCGGCCGCCAAAAGATCAACCTCCAGGACCGCGACACGCAAACGCCCACGAAGGCGCTGCGGCCGACGCTCGGCTCCGGCGACTTCTGCCTGATCGCGGCCGGGCCGCTCGACGCGGTGCTCGCGCATCTGCGCGCCCAAGGCATCGCGATCGAAGCGGGCCCCGTGCCGCGCCGCGGCGCGCTCGGCCCCATCCGCTCGCTCTACTTCCGCGACCCCGACGGCAACCTGATCGAGGTCGCCGCATACGAAAAATAGGGACATGTTACTTTTTCGCGCTCGACGGACTGCCAGATTCCGCGGCACCTCGCGCGAAAAAGTAACATGTCCCTATTTTTCGGCGGCTGCACGGATGGCATGCTGACGAAAGGCTCGGCCGCGACAAGAAGATAGGGGGATTCGTCATGACCGTTTCAGCCGCGCGTCCGCGCGTTCGCGTTCGTGCAGCTCGACTGCTCGCACTGTTGTCCGCCGCCGTGGCGTTGCCTGCGCTCGCCGGCTCGCTGCCGAAGGCCAAGCCCGAGGACGTGGGCATGTCGAGCGAGCGCCTCGCGCGTGTGCACGACGTGGTCAAGGAACACGTCGACGCCGGCGAGGTCGCGGGCGTGGTCACGCTCGTCGCGCGCCGCGGCAAGATCGTGCACTTCGAGGCGCAAGGCTACGCCGACATCGCGTCGAAGACGCCGATGCGCACCGACAACATCTTTCGCCTCGCGTCGATGGGCAAGCCGGTCACGGCCGTCGCGATCATGTCGCTCGTCGAAGAGGGCAAGATCCGGTTGAACGACCCGATCTCGCGCTTCATCCCCGAGTTCGGCGCGCCGCCCAAGGTGGCGGTGCCGAAGCAGGGCGGCGCCGAGGGCGAGGTCGAGCTGGTGGCCGCCACGCGGCCGATCACGATCCGCGATCTCCTGACGCACGGCTCGGGCCTCCTGAGCGGCGGAGCCGGGCAGCGCGCCGCCGGCGCGGCCGCGCAGCGCGGTCCGGGCGAGACGCTCGCGACTTACATCCCGAAGCTCGGCGCCGTGCCGCTCGACTTCCAGCCCGGCACGCTGTGGCGCTACAGCGGCCTCGCCGGGTTCGACGTGTTGAGCCGCGTGTGCGAGGTGGTGTCGGGCAAGCCGTACGACGTGTTCCTCGAGGAGCGGATCTTCACGCCGCTCGGCATGCCGGACAGCGGCTTCGCGTTCACGGGCAAGCAAGCCGAGCGCGTCGCTACCATCTACACGCGCCGGCAGGGCGGTAACCTCGAGCCGAATCCCAACCAGCAGCTCGACGCGGTGTACTTCTCCGGCGCCGGCGGCCTCGCCACCAGCGCCGAGGACTATCTCCAGTTCGCGCAGATGCTGCTCAACGGCGGCGAGCTCGCGGGCAAGCGGATCCTGGGACCGCGCACCGTGGAGCTCATG
>DASUFK010000094.1:0-12047 GCA_036274615.1 Gammaproteobacteria bacterium
CGACGCGGCGGCCTCGAAGGACGTGCTGCCGAATTTCGAGGCCACGCAGCTCGCCGGCACCGGCCATTTCCTCATGATGGAGAAGCCGGCCGAGTTCAACCGCCTGCTCACGGGGTTCCTCGACAAGATTCACTTCTGAGCACGTGGCGCAGCCGCCGTCGCACGGCTTCGCGCTTCGGCTCCCCAAGGGCGATATACTCCGCCAGGTTCTCACGGACCTTCCGAAGTCGCGGAGTGATGATGCAGTCACGCAGATTCCCGACGGCGGTCCTCGCCGGCACGGCCGTCCTCGCGTGGCTCCTCCCGCGGGGCGGCTTGCGCGCCGACGAGCCGCCGAACGTCCAGCCGCCGGCCCCCCAGGCCGCCGAGCTGCGCGCCGCCGTCGACCGCTACTGCGTCGTCTGCCACAACCAGTACGTCCAGACCCAGGCCACCGCCAGCGGCGTCGTGCTCGATCGTGCGGACTTGTCGAATCCCGCGCGCGATCCGGCCCTCTGGGAGCGCGTGGTGCGCAAGCTCCGCGCGCGCGAGATGCCGCCGGTGGGCATGGAGCGCCCCAACGACGCCACGTACGAGCAGCTCGCGGGCTGGCTCGAGACGAGCCTCGATCGCGCCGCGCTCGAGCACCCGAACGCCGGCCGCCCGGCGATCCATCGCCTCAACCGCGCCGAGTACGCGAACGCGATCCGCGATCTGCTCGCGCTCGACGTGGACGCGGCCGCGCTCCTGCCGCCCGACGACTCCGCCGACGGCTTCGACAACATCGCCGACGTGCTGAGCACTTCGCCCGCGCTGCTCGAGCGCTACCTCGCGGCCGCGGCCAAGATCAGCGCGCTCGCGGTGGGCAGCCGCGAGATCACGGCCGGCTCCGAGACCTATCGCGCGCGCGGCGACATGTCGCAGTACGAGCATCTCGAAGGGCTGCCGCTCGGCACGCGCGGCGGCATTGCCGCGCTGCACACCTTTCCGCTCGACGGCGAGTACTTGATCAAGGTGAAGCTGCTCGAGACCAATCTCGGCGCGATCCGCGGCCTCCAATACGAGAGCCAGCTCGAGGTCGCCGTGGACGGCAAGCGCGTGTTCTTGGGCAAGGTCGGCGGCGACGAGGATTACATCGCGTCGTCGGTGAACGCCACCGACATCGTCAACGCGCTCGACGAGCGGCTCCAGGTGCGCGTGCCGGTGCAAGCGGGCCAGCACACCGTCACCGCTGCGTTCCTGAAGCCGTCCGCGTCGCTCGGCCCGATGCGCCTCCAGGACTTCGAGCGCAGCGCGATCGTGGCCACCGACCATCTCGGCGTGCCGCACGTGGAGCACGTCACGATCAGCGGTCCCTTCAACGCCGCCGGCGCCGGCAACACGCCGAGCCGTGAGCTCGTCTTCGCCCCCTGCCAGCCGAAAAATAGGGACATGCTGGTTTTTCCGTCCGCGCGCGACCAACGGCCGTGCGCCGAGAAGATCGTGTCGACGCTCGCGCGGCGCGCGTACCGCCGGCCCGTCACCGAGCAGGACCTCGCCGGTCTCATGCGCTTCTACGACGAGGGCCGGCGCGACGGCACCTTCGAGTCCGGCATCGAGCTCGCGCTTCGCGCGATGCTCGCGAGCCCGAAGTTCGTGTTCCGCGCCGAGCGCGATCCGGCCGGCGTGAAGCCGGGCGAGGTCTACGCGCTCGACGACTTCGCGCTCGCGTCGCGCTTGAGCTTCTTTCTCTGGAGCAGCATCCCCGACGACGAGCTGCTCGCCGTTGCGGAGAAGGGCCGTCTGCACGAGCCCGACGTGCTCGCGCGCGAGACCCAGCGCATGCTCGCGGACCCGAAAGCACGCGCGCTCGTCGACAACTTCGCCGGCCAGTGGCTGCACGTGCGCAACGTGCGCAGCGCCACGCCCGACAAGAACGAGTTCCCGAACTTCGACGACACGCTGCGCCAGGCGTTCGAGCGCGAGCTCGATCTGTTCCTGGACAGCGTGATCCGCGGCGGCGGCAGCGTGCTCGATCTCATGACCGCGGACTACACGTTCGTGAACGAGCGGCTCGCGCGCCACTACGGGATGCCGTACGTCTACGGCAGCCACTTCCGCCGCGTGGACGGCATCGACGACGCGCGCCGCGGGCTGCTCGGCAAGGGCGGGATTCTCTTGGTCACGTCGCACGCGGATCGCACGTCGCCGGTGGTTCGAGGCAAGTATGTGCTGGACGAGCTCGTGGGCTCGCCGCCGCCGCCGCCGCCGCCGAACGTGCCGGCGCTCGCCGAGGCCGACGGCGCCAAGCCGCAGACGATGCGAGAGCGCATGGCCGCGCACCGCAACAACCCGATCTGCGCCACCTGCCACAACGTGATGGACCCGATCGGGCTCGCGCTCGAGAACTTCGACGCCGTCGGCAACTGGCGCACGCGCGATCACGGCGAGGTGGTCGACACGGCGGGGCAGCTCGCCGACGGCACCAAGGTGGACGGCGTCACCGGCCTGCGCGACGCGCTGCTCAAGCGTCCGGACGTGCTGGTGCGCACCGCCACCGCCAAACTGCTCACCTACGCGCTCGGCCGCGGCCTCGAGCCGAGCGACATGCCTACGGTGCGCGCGATCGTGCGGCAGGCCTCGGCCGGCGGCTACACGTTCGAAGCGCTGATCGCCGGCGTGGTGAACAGCACGCCGTTCCTCGAGCGCAACGCGGATCCCGCCGCCGAGGTGGCCCGACAAGATTGAGGTCTCGATTGAGACGGCGGCCGGCGCGCCGTCAACGCACTTGGTCGCCTTGTGAGTGAGCGCTCACTCATATACGATGCCCGCCCATGGTCAGGAGGCAAGCCCGCGCGAGGCCGATGGTGGCGGACGACCGCCGCAAGGCAATCCTCGACGTCGTGATCCCGCTCCTGCGCGCGAAGGGATCGTCGCTCACCACCGCTGAGATCGCGCGGGCAGCGAACATCGCGGAGGGTACGATCTTCCGCGTCTTCCCCGACAAACCGGCGGTCATGTTCGAGGCGGTGAAAGCCGCAATGGACGCCACGCCGGTGGCCGACGCGATCCGCGCTATCAGCGCGGAGGGCCCGATGAGGGCCCAGCTGGTCGAAGCGGCACAATTGTTGCGCGACTACTTCAATCGCATGGTCGCGCTCGGCGAATCGTTGCGGTCCGGCTCGCCCGTGCACGGCGGGCGGGCCCAAGAGATGGCGGCGTTGATCAAGAGCTCGAGCGACACGATCTCCGCCGCGCTCGCCGACCTGTTCGCGCGGCATCGCGCAGTGTTGCGGGTGCCGCCCGCGGCCGCCAGGGCGGCGTTCCGCGGCCTGGTGTTTGCGAGCGCGCATCCACTGTTGCCTCCGAAGGAGCGCCTCGCGCTCGAGGACGCCGTCAGCATCCTGCTGTCCGGTATCGCGGAGCCCGAAAGGAACTAGTCCACCCATGCTTCTGCAACTGCTCAAGAAGTACTTGAGGCCGTACTGGCGGCCGATCGGGGTGATCGTGGTACTCCAGCTCGTCTCGACGATCGCGTCGCTGTACCTCCCCACGCTCAACGCCGACATCATCGACAACGGCGTCGTGCGCGGCGACACGGGCTACGTGCTGCGTGTGGGCGGGCTGATGCTCGGCATCTCGTTCGTGCAGATCCTGGGCTCGATCGCCGCGGTGTATCTCGGAGCCGGCACCGCCATGGGCTTCGGGCGCGACCTGCGCAGCGCGATCTTCCGCCGCGTGGGCGAGTTCTCGAGCCGCGAGGTGGCGGCGTTCGGCGCGCCGTCGCTGATCACGCGCAACACCAACGACGTGCAGCAAGTGCAGACGCTCGCGATGATGACTTTCACGCTGATGGTGATGGCGCCGATCATGATGATCGGCGGCATCGTGATGGCGATCCGCCAGGACGTGAATCTCTCGTGGCTCGTGGTGGTCACCGTGCCGGCGCTCGCCGTGGCGCTCGGCTTCGTCATCTCGCGGATGATTCCCGCGTATCGCACGATGCAAACCCGCATCGACGGCGTGAACCGCGTGCTGCGCGAGCAGGCCACCGGCATCCGCGTGTTGCGCGCGTTCGTGCGCGAGCCGTTCGAGGAGGCGCGCTTTGCCACCGCGAACGGCGAGCTCACCGACGTGTCGATCACGGTGGGCCGGTGGATTGCCGCGATGTTCCCCGTGGTCATGCTGGTGCTCAATCTCGCGAGCGTGGCCGTGCTGTGGTTCGGCGGGCGCCTCGTCGACACCGGCGAGATGCAGATCGGCTCGCTGACGGCATTCCTCACGTACCTGATCCAGATCCTCATGTCGGTGATGATGGCGACCTTCACGCTGATCATGGTGCCGCGGGCGTCGGTGAGCGCCGATCGCATCGGCGCCGTGCTCGACATGCACTCGTCGGTGGTTCCGCCCACGAATGGGATCACGGAGTGCGCGCAGCATGGGCGCCTCGAGCTGCGCGGCGTGAGCTACGTGTATCCCGGGGCGCACGATCCCGTGCTGCGCGACGTGTCGTTCGAGGCCCGTCCCGGGCAGACCACCGCGATCATCGGCTCCACGGGCGCCGGCAAGACCACCTTGATCGGCCTGATCCCGCGGCTGTTCGACGTGACGTCGGGCGAGGTGCTGGTCGACGGCGTGGACGTGCGCAAGCTCGAGCCCGACGCGCTCTGGTCGAAGATCGGCCTCGTGCCGCAGGCGCCTTATCTCTTCTCCGGAACCGTGGCGAGCAATCTCAAGTACGGCAGCCCGAACGCCACCGAGGAAGAGATGTGGGCCGCGCTCGAGATCGCGCAAGCGAAAGAGTTCGTGGCCGCGATGCCCGGCGGGCTCGAAGCGAAAATCTCCCAGGGCGGGACCAATGTCTCGGGCGGCCAGCGCCAGCGCCTCTGCATCGCGCGCGCGCTGATCCGTAAACCGGAGATCTACTTGTTCGACGATTCGTTCTCGGCGCTCGACCTCGCCACCGAAGCGCGCCTGCGGCACGCGCTCGAGCGCGCCACCCGCGATGCCACCGTGGTGATCGTGGGTCAGCGCGTGTCCACCATCAAGGACGCCGACCAGATCGTGGTGATCGAGGACGGCGCCGTGGTCGGCCTCGGCACGCACCACGAGCTGCTCGAGAGTTGCACCACTTACGGCGAGATCGTCGAGTCGCAGCAGATGTTGCAGGCGGCCTCATGAACGCCAAGACGAATCCCAAGACTACCGCGGCGACGATGAAGGCCACCGAGCGCGTCCAGATGCCGGGCGGGCCGGGCCGCGGGCTCGGCAACGCCACCATCAACCAGAAGCCGCTGGCGTTCAAGGCGTCCGGCAAACGCGTGCTCGCGCGGCTCAAGCCCCAACGCGCGCGGATCGTGACGGTGCTGCTGGCCGCGATCGCGAGCGTCGCGCTCGCGGCGCTCGGGCCGAAGGTGCTCGGCGGCGCCACCGACCTCATCTTCGCCGGCGTGATCGGCCGCACGCTGCCCGCGAACCTCACCAAGCAGCAGGCAATCGACACCGTGCGAGCGCAAGGACAGGACAAGATCGCCGACATGATCTCGGGCATGGACGTGGTGCCCGGGCAGGGCATCGACTTCGCGGCCGTCGGCCGCGTGCTCTTGATCGTGCTCGCGCTCTACGGCGCGTCCGCGTTGCTGATGTTCCTGCAGGGCTATCTGCTCAACGAGGCGGTGCAGCGCACGGTGTTCCAATTGCGCTCCGACGTGGAGAGCAAGCTCAACCGCTTGCCGCTGCGCTATTTCGACCGCCAGCCGCGCGGCGAGCTCTTGAGCCGAGTGACCAACGACATCGACAACGTGTCGCAGAGCCTCCAGCAGACGATGAGCCAGCTCGTCACGTCGCTGCTGACGATACTGTTCGTGGTCACGATGATGTTCGTGATCTCGGCCACGCTCGCGTTGATCGCGCTCGTGACCATCCCCGTGACGATGTTCGTGGCGGGGTTCGTGATGAAGCGCTCGCAGAAAGAGTTCGTGGCGCAGTGGCGCCGCACGGGCGCGCTCAACGCGCAGATCGAGGAGGCCTTCACGGGCCACTCGTTGATGAAGGTGTTCGGCCGTCACAAATAAGTGCAGGCGGCGTTCGAGGTGGAGAACGAGGCGCTCTACAAGGCGAGCTTCAAGGCGCAGTTCCTGTCGGGCCTGATCATGCCGATCATGATGTTCGTGGGGAACTTGAACTACGTGATCATCGCCGTGATCGGCGGCCTGCGCGTGGCCTCCGGCACCATGAGCCTGGGCGACGTGCAGGCGTTCATCCAGTACTCGCGCCAGTTCACGCAGCCCATTACCCAGGCGGCGTCGATGATCAACATGCTGCAATCGGGAGTTGCTTCCGCCGAGCGCGTGTTCGAGCTGCTCGACGCCGAAGAGGAGACGTCGGACGACGCCAAGCCGAAACGTGCGGAAGGCTCGCACGGCCGCGTGACGTTCGAGCACGTGTCGTTCCGCTACGACCCGGAGCGGCCGCTCATCGAGGATCTGTCGCTCACCGTGGAGCCGGGCCAGACCGTGGCCATCGTGGGTCCCACGGGCGCCGGCAAGACCACGCTCGTGAACCTGATCATGCGCTTCTACGAGCTCGACGCCGGCCGCATCACGCTCGACGGCGTGGACACGGCCACGATGTCGCGCGCCGATCTGCGCTCGCGGATCGGCATGGTGCTCCAGGACACCTGGCTCTTCAAAGGAACGATCCGCGACAACATCGCCTACGGCCGTCCCGGCGCGTCGGAGGCCGAGATCCTCGCCGCCGCCAAGGCGACGTTCGTCGACCGCTTCGTGCACAGCCTTCCCAACGGCTACGACACGGTGATCGACGACGAGGGCACCAACATCAGCGCGGGCGAAAAGCAGCTGATTACCATCGCGAGGGCGTTCGTGGCTCAGCCGGCGCTCTTGATCCTCGACGAGGCCACGAGCTCCGTGGACACGCGTACGGAGCTGCTGCTCCAGCACGCGATGGCGGCCTTGCGGTCGGACCGAACGAGCTTCGTGATCGCGCACCGGCTGTCCACGATCCGCGACGCGGACCTGATCCTCGTGATGGAGGAGGGCCGGATCGTGGAGCGCGGCACGCACGAGCAGCTGGTGGCGCGCGGGGGGGCGTACGCGAAGCTGTACAACTCGCAGTTCGCCGGGCCGGAGACCGCTGCCGCGTGAGCAATAGGCTCGCGGACATGTAAAGCCGTTCGACAGGATCGTTCGAGCTGGCGGGGCGAGATCGGTTCCGGCCCATCCCGCTGCGCGAAGTCGGTGTCCGCAGCGATATACTCCCCCGAACGCGACGGGGGACGGCGACATGCTTCGTCATTTCTTCTCGATGAGCCTCGCGAGCTTTCGCAAGGCGCCCTTCGCGACGCTGACGAACGTCACCACGCTCGCGATCGGCCTCGTGTCATTCGTCGTGGCTTACGGCCTCGTCGCCTTCTGGGCGCGGGCCGACGAGCACCTCACGCACAACTCGGATCGGACGTTTGCGATCGCGAGCCGAAGCATGCTCGCCGACGGCAGCCTGTTGCATAGCTTGACTCCGGGCGCCAACGAGTTCCTTGCGCAATACCTGCGCACCGACTTCCCCGAGCTGGAGGCCGTGGCGCGAGCGAGGCCACTGCACGACGACGCCCCGATCGCGGCGGGCGAACGAACGGCGCTACTGAACACCGTCTCGGTGGATCCGGAGTTCTCGACGATCTTCGCTTTGCCGTTCGTCGCCGGCGACGCGAGCACGGCGCTGAGCCACCCCGGGAGCGTAGTCTTGACCCAAGACGCCGCGGCACGACTGTTCGGCTCGGAGAATCCACTCGGAAAGACGGTCTCGTTCGCCAACCGCATAGATGCGACGGTCACCGGCGTGATTGCGCCGATCCCCGAGCCTTCGCACTTTGGTAGGTCGTTTGCCGCGATATTGCCGTTCGACGTGCTCACGTCGATGGACGTGTTCGACCGGTACTCGCCGCCAGCCGGTTTCGAGCAGTGGTTCGGCTGCTGCAACCAGACGTATGTCTTGCTGCCCGCCGATGGTTCGTTGCGCGCGAGCACTCTGGAGGCATCGCTTAGCGCCTTTGTTGCTCGGCACGCGCCCGAGAGTCAGTTGTCGTTCGGCGACTTGCAGCTTTCGTTGACGCCGATCTCGAAGCTGCTGGCGCTCAATACGGAGCTCGTTCTCGGCGGCGATCTCCCTCTGTCGACGTCGTTGCTGCTGTTCGGCGCGCTGATTCTCGGCGTTGCTTGCGTGAACTATGCGAGCGTAGCGACGGCGCTGGTGGCTCGCCGCGCACGCGACGCCGGCGTGCGCAAGGCGATCGGCGCTCGGCCAAGCCAGATCATGCTGCAGCACCTGCTCGAGGCCGGGCTGCAGACGACTGTGGCCTTGGTGATTGCCGTCGTTGCGGCGCGCGCCGTCGCGCCGGTGCTCGCGCGCTACACGGGAGTCGATCTCGGCCTTTCACTGTCGGTCACCCCGCGCTTCGCCTTGTTCGTCGTGTCGCTTGTGCTCGCGGTGACAATGCTTGCCGGCGCTTATCCGGCGCTCGTGCTGTCGCGTATCCATCCGATCGCGGTGCTGCGTCCCGCGCACGATCCGGCGAAGACACGGCTGCTCTCCAAGACTCTCGTGGGCCTACAGTTTTCGGTCGCTAGCTTCTTTTTGATCCTGGTGATCGTCGTGTATGAGCAGAACGAGGAAGTCGAGCGGAACATTGCCGCGACCGCCGCTGCTCCGGTGCTCGCGATAAACAATGACACCACCCTCACCGGCGTGGCCCCGAATACGTTGGCTGCGGAGCTCGGTAGTTTGCCGGGAGTGGAAGCCGTGACTCTCATCGATCAGCCGTTGGCCGCCACTGGCGGGAGCGTGGTGAGCCGCACCGCGGATCCCGCAGATCCTCGGAAAGACGTGGCAGCCTATGGAGTGTCATACGACTTTACGAGAGTGTTCGGGCTCGAGCTGGTGGCAGGCCGCGCGTTCGATCGCGCGCAGGGCGGCGACGCCGTGCGATCGGCCGACGGTCAATCGAATGTATTGATAGATCGGGCTTTGGCCCATTCGCTCGGGTTTTCGTCGCCGGCCGATGCGGTCGACCAGCTCATCTATTTGCCTGCCAGCTTCACCGCAATGTTCGGTATCGATAGGGCGCTCGCGCTGCGTGTCATCGGCGTGGTCGAGACAAAGTCGTTCTCCATCTTGGGCGACGCCGATGAGGGAGGCGGAACGCTCTATCAATTCGTTCGCGGCCCCTACGCCGCGGTGGCTCGCCTTCGGCGCGATGAGGTGAGCAGCACCGTTCGCTCCATCGATGCGCTCTGGAGCCGTTTGGCGCCTGGTATCGCAGTGAACCGGAAGTTCCTCGACGACATCTACGACCGGGAGTATTCCAGCTACGCGCGGCTCGGCTATGGCGTGAGGGCGTTAACCCTGTTCGCGGTGCTGATTTCTGCTGCCAGCCTCTTCGCGCTGGGGCTGGTCGTGGCCGCTCGGCGGAAGCGGGAGATCGCCGTGCGAAAGAGTCTGGGAGCGACCTCGAAGCAAGTTCTGCTGCTCTTGATCCGCGATTTTTCGGTGCCGGTGATCATTGCGAACTTGATCGCCTGGCCGGTCGCTTACATGGCCGCGGAGAGATACGTTAGCATGTTCGTCAATCGGATCGCCCCGGGAATACCGTTGTTTGTCGCAAGCCTTGGTCTAACGCTGGCGGTCGCTTGGGTTGCAGTGGGTGCTCAGTCGGTCCGCGCGGCGCGAGCGAATCCCGCGCGCTCGTTGCGTGTCGATTGATGCGGTCGGCTGTATAGTCGGGGCGGAGGGAGACGAATGAGAAGATTTGGCACATTCCTGACGAAACGCGCGCTGTCGCGCCGGGCGCTGCTCCGCGGCGCGGGCGCCGCGCTCGCCCTGCCGCTGCTCGACGCGATGACCCCGGCGCTCGCCAAAATCGCCGCGCCGCAACGCCGGCTCGGCTTCGTCTACGTGCCGAACGGCGTGATCATGGACCGGTGGACGCCGTCCACCGCCGGCGCCGACTTCGAGCTCAAGACGATCCTCGAGCCGCTCGCGCCGTTCAAGAGCAAGCTCACGATCGTGAGCGGCCTCGAGCGCGCCGAGGTCAACAGCAATCACGCCGTGTCGGCGGCCTGCTGGCTCACCGGCATCGCGCCAAAGCGCACCGACGGCCCGGACTTCCGCGCCGGCACGTCGGTGGACCAGCTCGTGGCCGTGCGCATCGGCCAGGACACGATCTTCCCGTCGCTCGAGGTGGCCACCGAGGACTTCACCGGCCTGCAGGGCACCTGCGACCCCGGCTACAGCTGCGCGTACATGAACACGCTCAACTGGCAGTCGCCCACGTCGCCGCTGCCGATGGAGATCAACCCGCGCGTGGTGTTCGAGCGGCTGTTCGGCCGCGGCGCCACGCCGGAAGCGCGCCTGAAGCGCATGCGCACCGATCGCAGCATCCTCGACTTCGTGGTCGGCGATCTGAAGCAGATCGAGCCGGGGCTCGGCGCGAGCGACCGCGGCCGTCTCGACGAGTATCTCGGCGACGTGCGCGAGATCGAGCGCCGCATCCAGCAGGCCGAAGCGCAGGCGAGCACGCAGCCCGACGTGCCGGCGGAGCCCGTGGGCGTGCCCGAATCGTACGAGGAGCACGTGAACCTGATGTTCGACCTGCTCGCGCTCGCGTACCAGGCGGATCTCACGCGCGTGTTCACGTTCATGCTCGCGCGCGAGGTGAGCCAGCGCACGTATCCGGATCTCGGCGTGATCGAGCCGCACCACGCGGTGTCGCATCACGGCAATCGGCCGGAGTCGATCGCGGCGCACACGAAGATCAACCACTATCACATGACGCTGTTCGCTCGCTTCATCGAGCGACTGAGCGCCACGCCGGACGGCGACGGCTCGCTGCTCGACCATTCGCTGATCATGTACGGCGCCGGCATGAGCGACGGCAACGGCCACACGGGCGGGCCGCTGCCGGCGGCGATCATCGGCGGCGGGGCGGGGCGCGTGCGCGGCAATCGGCACATCGAGATGCCTGCCAAGACGCCGGCGGCGAACCTGATGCTGGCGCTCGCCGAGAAGTTCGACGTGCCGCAGGACACGTTCGGCGTGAGCACGGGCTCGGTCGATCTTTGAGCGCGCTCCGCGTAATTGCATGAGACCGCCGGATACGCAGCGGGCGCGCACGGGGCGCATCGGCCACGATAACCTTTTCATGATCGCGCGCGCCGAGATCGATCACGACGCCACGCCTGGCGAGGACCACTTCGTGCACTTCCACGGTGTCACGTGGGCCGACTACGAGCGGGTGCTCGAGATGCGAGGCGACCACTCGGCGCCGCGCATCACGTACCTCGAAGGCACGCTCGAGATCATGAGCCCGTCGCTGCCGCACGACTCGATCAAGTCCACGATCGGCTGCCTCGTCGAGGTCTGGTGCCTCGAGCACGACATCGAGTTCTTGAAGGCCGGCTCCTGGACCGTGAAGAACGAGCGGAAGAAGCGCGGCGTCGAGGCGGACGAGTGCTACGTCTTCAAGGGATTCGACAAACCGAAGCGCCCGGACCTCGCGATCGAGGTGGTCTGGACGTCGGGCGGCATCGACAAGCTCGACGTCTACCGCAAGCTCGGCGTGCCGGAAGTGTGGTTCGGGGAGAAGGGCGAGATCCGCGTCTATCGTCTCCGCGGCGAGCGTTACGTGCATGCGCGCGCGAGCAGTGCGCTGCCTGGCATCGATGTGGTCGAGCTCGCGGCATTCCTCGACCGGCCGACGACGAGCCGCGCGATTCGCGACTACATTGCGGCGCTGAGGGAGCGGCAGTGATGACGATCCGCCGGTGCGTTCTGTTCGCGTTGGCGGTCTGCGCGGTTCCGCCAGTCCTCGCCAGCGACCGCCTCACCGACGCCGTCCGCGCGGGCGACGCCGCCGCGGTGACCGCGCTCCTGAAGCAGGGCGCGTCCGGCCAAGCCGAGGACGCCGACGGCACCACGGCGCTCCACTGGGCGGTGCAAGCGGACAACGTAGACCTCGCCCGCGCTTTGCTCCGCGCCGGCGCGCACGCGCGCGCCGCGAATCGCTACGGCGTCAC
>DASUFK010000095.1:0-26002 GCA_036274615.1 Gammaproteobacteria bacterium
TCATGATCTCGCCGTGCGGTCCCGCACCGCGGACCGCGAGGGGGGATCAATGTTTACTCGATGGACTGCGCTCGTGGCCGTCGCGGCTGCCGCGGTCGCCGCAAGCGCCGCGCACGCGCAGGCTCAACCGGCCGCCGCCGCGCCGCCGGCGCTGCCGCCGCTGTTTCTAAAAGAAGAGTGGCGCCAGCGCGCCGCGCCGCCGAACGCCGCTCCCGACTTCGTGGCCGAGGAAGGCGTGAGCCAGGCCGCGGTCACCAATCCCGGGCTCGAGCTCAAGCTCTACGACCCGAACGCCGCGAGCGTGGCCGCGTACCGCGCCAAGCCGCCGCCGCGCAGCATCGCACGCGACTGGAGCGGGCCCGCGTGCATTCAGCTCGCGGGCCACAACCAGAATCCGCCGCCGCAGCGCGTGAATGCCGGCAACGCCACCGACCCGCCGAATCTCTGGACGGGCGTGTGCCAAACGCCGGTCGCCGCAACGTTGCGCGACAAGACGAGCTACGTCGACCTCACCGGCCTCGCCCGCATCAAGTGGGTCACACGCGTGTCGGGCTTCCACGTGGTGCGGCCGGTGGTGAAGCTCGCGGACGGCAACTGGTTCGTCGGCGACTACGGCGAAGGCGCGCCGTCGGCGAACTCCACGCTGTTCCTCGAGTCGGAGTTCGCCGTTGCGTCGGTGCGCTGGCTGCCGCTCGACATCTCGCGGATCGTCACGGTGGGTCAGAGCTGGGCGCAACCCGATCTCTCGAAGGTCGACGAGATCGGCTTCGCCGACCTCGTGCCGGGCAGCGGTCACGGTTGGGGCGGCTTCGTGAACCTCGGGCGGATCGAGGTGTACGGCAAAGCCGTCAAGCGCTGACAGCCGCGCGAGGCAGTCCTCTAAGGGCGAGCCGGGCCCGCGCAGTCGCCCGGCAGCCCATTGCGGCGCAGGAGCTCGTTCCACAGTCGCGCGCGCTCTGCCGGGCGCGCCCGAACGAAAGTCCACGCGGCGCGGTAGTCGTAATCGCCCACCCAGCCGGACTCGCCCGCCACTCGATAGTCGGCGAACTTGGCGCCCCAAACGTCGGCCCACACGAGGTCGAGGATCAGGAACAGCGTGCGATGGCCGTCGACGCCGTCGAGCCGCTCGGTGAGCTGCCAGAGGTGGCGATGGCCGAGCTCGTGAACGAGCGTGGATTGCTTGACGCTCGGCGGATAGCCGGCGCGCAGGCTCATCGCGTGCGCGGGGCCGCCCGAATGGCTGCCTTCGTCGCCCACGACGGCGATGACGCGCGCTTCCGGAAAGCGCAAGCACGTGCGCGCCTCGAGAGAAGCCACGATCCGCTCGCCGTACTGGGCCCAAATCGCACGATATTCGCGCGCGGCATATTCGTGCGCGGGCGAGGCCGGAACGAAGTCGACGGCGGGCTGCGAGTTCGCCGCTCCCGCGGCGAAGAACGCGCTCGCGACAGCGACCGCGCCCAACCGGGCTCGCACGTTTCGGCGCATCGGCACACCTCATTGTGCCTTGCGAGCGTTCGGGCCCGATATGTCAAACACGCATGGAGATGCGTTCGCCCCGACGCGGCGCGGTGTCGTACGCGTGAAGTTCGTCACGCAGCCGTGCGCGCCGCGTTGATTAAATCGCTGCCGAAAGGGGTCAGGTGCATGGGCGTTCCGGAAACCATCGTCGCAGCGGGAATCGGCGGAGCAGCCACCGTCACCGCGGCGCTGTTTCAGCTGTATACGGCGGTGCGCGTCAAGGGCGGCGCGAGTCCCAAGAAGGGCAGCCTGCTGCGCTCGTCGTTCACCACCGCCACGCTGATGATCGCCTCGGCGGCGAGCGGTTACCTGTACGCGGAATTCAAGCAGCAGGAAGCGCTCGACGACGCGAGCGCGGTGCACGAAGAGCTGCGCGCCATGCGCGGTGAGATCAATGCCCAGCTGCTCGTGCTGGCACAGAGCACCGGGCGGCTGGTGCAGAACCGCGCGGGAGACGGCTATCCGCGCACCGACGGCGAGGCTCTGCCGCTCGCGTCCGGCCCGGTGCACGATGAGTGCCAAACGGCCGGCGGCAGCGGCCAAGCGGCGTGCGCGGCCATCGGACCGCCCGAGCCTTCCACATCGCTCGCAGGTGGCGTCGCGCCGTAACTCCGCACGGGACGCTCCGATCCCCGGCCGACCCGGCGGCGTGGAGACCCGAGCGCGCGCCAGGTACGCTACCGCCATGCCGAACCGACTCTCGCCTGCCGCCCGGGCGCAAGTTCAACCGATTGCCGCGCTGCTCGCGTTCGGCAGCCTGTGCCTGATCGTTTACGGATCGTTGTTCCCGTTCGACTTCAGTCACGACGCCGGCGGCCTACTGCAAACGGCGCTGGGTCTCCATTTCCGCCGAACCACTCGCGGCGATATCGTCGCCAACTTGCTGCTCTACTTGCCGCTCGGTCTCGGGCTCGTGCCGCTGCTGCGGGAGCGGTACGGCCGCGTCGCGGGGCTCACGATCGCCGTCGCCACCGGGCTCTGGCTGTCGTTCGTAATCGAGGTGCTGCAGGCGTACGCGCCATCGCGGGTGTCGAGCCTCACCGACTTGCTGCTCAACGGCGTGAGCACGCTCGCGGGCGGCGTCGCGGCGCTGCTTCTCCACCGATTCGCGGGCGCCTTGCGCCTCACCGGGACGCCGGGCCGCACCGCCGATCCCAGCGCGCTGGTGGCCGTGCTGTTTTGGTTTTGCTTCCGGCTCGCGCCGTTCGTGCCCACCGTCGACTGGCAGAAGTACAAGAACGCGCTGAAGCCGGTGCTCTTGAATCCCGAGGCGCGGCCGCTGCAGGTCCTCACCTATCTCGTCGGCTGGCTCGTCGCCGACCACGCCCTGCGGCGCTGCTTCAAGGGAGCGAATCCGTGGCTCGTGCTCGCGCTTGCCGCGGCGGCGGTGATCGCGGGCCGCCTGGTGATCGTGGACAAGGCGCTGTCGCTCGCCGAGCTCATCGCGCTGCCGCTCTGCATTCCGCTGGCAGCGGCGCTCGCGCGCGTCGACGATCGGCGGCGCGCCACGACGCTCGCGGTCGCGACCATGGCGGTGGTCGTTCTGCAGGGGCTCGAGCCGTTCAGCTGGTCGGCAACGTCCACGGCTTTCAGCTGGCTGCCGTTTCGCAACTCGATCAACGGCAATCTCGAGCTCGGCTACACGGTGCTGTTCGAGAAGGCGTTCTGGTACACGGCATTGATCTGGCTCGGTACACGCGCGGGCTGGAGCTTCCGGGCCGCGACGGGAACGGCAGTGCTTCTCCTGACGCTGATCGAGGTCACGCAGCAGTGGCTGCCCGGGCGGTCGGCCGAGATCACCGATCCCTTGCTCGCGCTCGGCTTCGCCGTGTTGCTACGCGTGGTGGCGCGCTCGACGGTCGCCGCGCTCGCGGCCGTCGATTACGGCCGGGAAGCCGTCGAGCCGAGCTCTTCGAGCAGTTAGCCGCCGATTCTGTCAAACGCGGGAACCCGATCCGGGCTCGGCCGTGTATCGTCGATGAGGGCAAACCCACCGAAAGGTGGGGACGCAAAGCTTCCGGTCTAAGGGTGTGCACCTATGACAGCGGGGTTGCCGGCCGCCACGTGCGAGCCGCTTCGTCTTTCGAAGTCGATTCCCCCGCCCGCCGTTCGTGCTTCGCCCTACCCGGATTTGACGGGACGTCGCGCTTTGCGCCGCCTGCTCGAGTGAAGCAGCAACGGAGGGATCCGCAATGGGGAAGGTACTCGCACTCTTGGCGCTCGCCGCGCTCGCAATGCCGGCCGCTTACGCGCAGAAAGGCAACGGCAACGGCGCCAAAGTCGGCCGTAAGGGGTTCTTGTTGAACGTCGTTGCGTTCGACAAGTGTCCGGCCGGAGACATGGACGGCTCCAATCGGCACCAGATCGCCGTTCAGGCGAACTACACGGGCGCCGCGACCAACAAATCGCAGGCGACCAACAAGATCTTCCTGGGGTCCGACACACACTTCTCCGTCCAAGACGGCAACGCCTGCGACCAGAACGGCGCGTTCTTCTCTCTGCCCGTCACGGCGGACAACTGCCGAAATTGCGGCGCTGCCACGCCGACGTTCACCGAGTACGAGGTGCGCGTGCGCGTGCTCGGCAAACCGGGCGGCTGGGCAAAAATCACGAGCTGCGCCGACGTGCAGGTGACCGATCCGGTGACGCAAACCGAGACGCCCTCGTCGCTGTGCTCGGCCGGAGACCAGAACATCGTGGTCGGCGCGCGCGGCACCGGCGGCGGCAAGGCTCAGAGCCAATGGCAGAACGTGAGCATGCAGCTGCTCACGGTTTGCATCGACATCACCGGCGACGGCGTTTGCGACCAGCGCGTCGGTCTCTTCGATCGTCAAGGCGCGGACTATTGGTGGAGCGCCGACACGACGGGCCGTCCGCACATTCAGCTCGTGTTGCTGCCGGTGGCGCCCGGCGCCGCGCCTCCATCATCGGACCCGCCTCCGTCGTCGGATCCGCCCCCGTCGTCGGACCCCCCTCCCTCGTCGGACCCGCCTCCGTCGTCCGATCTGCCTCCGTCGTCCGATCCGCCGCCCATATTGAAGTGACTTAAAGCGATTTCGCGGAGCGTCTACGATCCGCGCGCACCGGCGGGGTAACCCGCCGAGGCGCTGCGTTCAGCGTCGATTCATCGAAGCGGGCCTACGTTGAGTGCGTCCCGTGCGTGCAGGGTGGATCGGGGGAGGCACGCGGGGGCGCTTGCACGAGCGGGCGTCTTCATGCTCCCGGCTGCACAGCTGGAGAACGCCAACATGAAAGCTCCAAGTGTCTTGCGGGCGCTCGTCATCCTGTTCGCGATTGCCTCGCCGAAAGCCGCCCTGTCGCAATTGGAAGAAATCGTGGTCACCGGCAGCCGCGTGGAGTCCCGGCCCGGTGTTTTCTCCAACGCAACGCCGATTTTCTGCTGCTCCAAGTCTCGATCACCAACGACACACGCGAGCAGAAGGGCCGCGAGGACGAGATCTACAAGACTCTCCGGGACGCGCTGACGGCTGCCGAACGGCAGCGCGACGTCCAGATCAGCGTCGTCACCGATGAGGACCTCGTCTATCCATTGACGGCCGCGAACTATCGGATTCAGTTGCGCGCAGGCGGCCGCCCGGACACGAGCACGGCCACCATCAGCGTCAAGACGGCGGTGCCCGCAACCGGCGCCGACGGACCGGCGCTCACGGCAAAGCTGCGGAAGTTCGTAACCGATCTGCCTGTGGCCGGCCGAACGCTGCTCGCGCCGGTCGGCGACGTGGAGATCAGCGTGGTTGGCCCGCATCAATACCGCGGCGCGATCGTGAAGCTCGTAACCGCCGAGGCGCGCCAGGTCGCGACCGACTTGGGCGGCGACTACCGCATCGTGCTCGAGGGGATCGATCGGCCGGTGCAATGGTTCAGGCTCGGGTTGTTGGAGCTCGGCTTGTTCGTGCCTTACAAGTACACGGTGATTCCGCAAAGCGTCGGATCCCTTACGGTGATGACGGAGTAGCCCGCGCGTTTCGCCGGGCGATCTATACTCGACGATCCGTCGCCGAGGGCTTGCCGTGAAAATGCACCGCGTCGCGCACGCTCCATGGTCTTGCGGCCTCGCGGCCACTTGGTTGCTCGTCGGCAGCGCGCTTCCGGCCGCGAGCCGCGCCGCCGACCGCTGTCCCGGCGGTGAGGACTTGGCGCTGACCAACGGCGCGATCCTCACCATGGACGCCGGGGATCGAACCGTGAGCACCGTGCGTATCCGCGATCATCGGTTCGTCAGCGTCGGCGAGCCGGTGGACCGCAAGGAACCGTGCGTGCGCGTCGTCGACCTCGGCGGCCGAACCGCGATCCCGGGGCTCATCGACTCGCACACGCACTTCGTGCGCACGGCGCAGGCGCCCGGGCCGTTCATCGCCGGCCTCGAGTCCGCCGCGTCGCTCGCCGACCTCGAGCGCGCGCTCGCGGCCGCCGCGAGCAAGGCCGAGCCCGGCGAGTGGGTGGCGGCGATCGGGGGGTTCACGCCGATCCAGTTCGCCGAGCGGCGGCTGCCCACGCGCGAGGAGCTCGGCAAGGCCGTGCCGGACCATCCCGTGTACATGCAGGTGGGCTACTCCACGCGCGGCATCGTGAACGACACGGGACGGCGCGCGCTCGCGGCCGCGGGCATCGCCACCTCCGACGCCGGCGACGTGGCGCCCGACGGCGCGGGACTGACTTTCGTGCTGCGCTCCACGAACGAGGCCCGCATGCGGCGCCGCTTCGCGGACTACACGGCGTACGCGTTGTCGCTCGGGCTCACCACCGTGGTGGACCACGCGTGCTGCGACTTCTTGGGCGCGCATCTCGTGCCCGAGGAGCGGCCCACGCTCGCGATCGCCGAAGATCTGTGGCGCTCGGGCAAGCTGCCGATCCGCCTGCGCATCCAATACGACCACCGCGACATCCGCGATCAGAACGACATTCACTCGGCCACCGCTCGGATCGCGAACGCGACCGCCGGGCTCGGCGACGACATGTACAAAGCCGTGCGCTTCGGCGAGCAAGTCATTGCCGCCGGCGCCACCGACCAGGAGGTGCTCGAGGTCTACCAGCGGATCGCCGCCGCGGGCTGGCCGCTGTCGCAACACACGATCCGCGAGGACGAGATCGAACGATACCTGCGGATCATGGAGCAGGTGGCCGCGAAGACGCCGCTCCGCTCGCTGCGCTGGACGCTCGAGCACGTGTTCGAGATCACGCCGAGCCAGATCGAGCGGCTCAAGGCCATCGGCGTGTCGGTGCGCGTGCAGGATCACGACTACATCCGCAACGACTACTCGCGCTGGAACGCGGGCCCGCCGTACCGCACGCTGCTCGCGAGCGGCATCCGCATGGGCGCGGGCACCGACTCCGGCGTCGTGGGCGCGCTGAACCCGTGGCTCTCGATCTACTACATGGTCACGGGCAAGGATGCCGGCGGCGAGGTCATCATTCCGAACGAGCAGATCGGACGCAAAGACGCGCTACGCCTCTACACCGCCGCGAACGCGTGGTTCGACTTCGAGGAGAGCTCCATGGGCTCGATCGAGGCCGGCAAGCTCGCCGACCTCGTGGTGCTTGATCGGCCGTTCCTCACGGTGAGCGACGAGGACCTCAAGCGGATCCGGTCCGTGCTCACGCTGGTGGGCGGCCGCGTCGTGCACGCGGCGGCTCCCTACGGCTCGCTCGCGAACTGACTCGCTATCCTTACGAGAGCGCCTCGCGGAGGCTGTCGACGATCCGCTGCTGGAACCGCTTCCAGCCCGTGGCGCCGACGAGCGCTTGATTGATCTCGAGCTCCACGCCGATGTAGCGAGACTCGGGGTAGCGCTTCCGCAGTGCCGTAGCGAGGCCGTCGGCTTTGCCGAGGTACGGATAATTGCAGCGCACCCGCAGACCGGGATCGGCCCGCCGCAAGGCATCGAGCCAGCGCGCGCAGAACTCGCCTTCGCGTTTGCGGCGGCTGTCGTAGAGCAAGCCGATGTCCGCGTTGCGCGCTTCGCCGTTCATCACCGGCGTGAAGCTGTGTACGGCGACGTGCACGACACTGCCGCGTTTCGTCGCCGCCGCCATCGCGGCTTCCACTTCCTCGCGGTGCGGCCGCCACCAGCGCTCGAGAATTCGACTGCGATCGTGCTCGGGCAGGTGCGCGGTGAACTCCGACCAAATCTTCGGGTTGGTCGGCGACCGATTCGCCTCCACGAAGAGGCGGCTCCAAGTCGTCGAGTACAACGGCCGGCCAAGCTGCTGCTCGAGCAAGCGCGCGAGCGGGAGCGCGCCAACGTCCCAGCCTCGATGCGAGTCGAGCATCTCGGTTGCGCCGGCGAACAAGCTCGCGTATTTGCGCGGGACCCGATTACCGCCGTGCTCGCAAGTCAACAGCAGGTCGTCGAGCGCCGGGGCGCGGCTCACGCGTTGGCCCCGGCAGGCCCCTTCCAGCCCTTCGGGCGTATGAGCACCAGATTGCCGTCGTCGGACCCGACGCCCAAGAAGATCGCCCCGAGCAGCCGGTAGACGCTCGCTCGATAGTACTTGGTGCCATGCGCGGGGTTGTCGAGCAGCGGGTCCGCCACCGCGACGGACTCGTCGTCGTCGTTGTAACCGCAGATCACGATGAAGTGGCCGAAGGCGTCGCCGCGCACGTCGTCGGGACCCGCTTCGGTCTCGCGCGCGCACTGGTACAGGTACGTGCCGTTGGTGCCGGTCAGGAGCGGCGTGCCTTGCGCGAGCCGGCCGCCGAGCCACTTCGGCGTGATGTCGCCCCAGCGCACCTTGCCGCCCAAGGTGATGTACTCCTCCACGGCTTGGATCGCGGGCCCGTACCGCGGATCGTCGCCGAGCTTCTTGGCCGCCACGCGAGCCTTGAGCTTCGCGAGGATGTCGGTGGGCTGCTGGAACCATGTCGGGTCCATGTGCCGCACGTTGCACATCCAGGTGTCCACCTCGTAGCCGCGGCGCAGCGCGTGCACCGAGAGATGCACGCTGAGCGTGCCGCCGCCGGGCAGCTTCGGCGTCTCCTTGATGACCGTCGCGAGATCGATGGGATCGTTGAAGTAGCGGTAGACCGCGTGCAGCGCGGTGGGACCGCAGGTGGTGTAGTCGGGTTGCCGCTCGATGAGGACCGGGAGCTCGACGTTCATGCGGGTGCCGCGGCGGCGCGCAACAGCGCGATGCCGCACGGTACGGCGCGCAAGCGCCTCTCTCTACTGGCTCTTGTACCTACGCACCGGGCGCGCTCAGGTGCCACCGCTGTGCGCGCGCGAAGTCGAGCACCGGCTGCGACAGCGACCGGTCCTGAGTGCCCACGGCGTAGGTCTCCAAGATGTGCGAGTGGCCCTTCAAGTGCACGCGCTCGAGGGGAGGGACATGTTACTTTTTTCCCCGATGCGCTCGACGGGAGCGTTGCCCCGGCGAAAAAAGTAACATGTCCCTATTTTTCCGGCGCCAGGCACGTAGGAGCGCCTGGCGCCGGACTCACATCAGAACGACTTCTCTACCTGCAGCGACCACATCCGCGGCGCGCTCGCCACGCCCGAGCGGCCGAACGGGGCCGTGTTGATCGCCCCGGTCGCGTTGTTGACCGTGTACTCCGCCGAGTACTGCTGCCAGTAGAACTTGTCCGTCACGTTCGTGCCGGCGATCGCCAGGCGCCACGACGCGTCGGGCGGCTGATACGTGAGCCGCGCGTTGAACGTCGTGTACGCCGGGATGCACTGATGCGGGCAGACGTTCGCGATCGTGTCCTGCCAGCGGGGATCCGCGTTCGCCACGCCCGTGTCCCGCTCGGATTGATAGAACGCATCCACGCGCGGCGTGAGCCTGCCTCCCCCGCCGAAGTGGAAGTCGTACTGCAGCCCCAAGCTCGAGGTGTACGCGGGCTGCGCGAGGAAGTCGGGGTTCACATAGGTGGGCGACGTCGGATTCAGATTGTTGTTCTCGTAGTGGTTGTAGCCGAACGAGAAATTCACCAGCAGATTCTCGACCGGCGTGACTGTGAGCTCCGCCTCATAGCCGTCGAGCTTGCCCGGCGCATTGTCGTAATAGAACCACGGGAGGCCGGTCGACCCGGCGAAGAAGGTGCCCGCGGGACAGACGCCGCCCGTGCCGAGCCGATACGGAACCGGATTCAGATTGGTGGGCGCGTCGCACTGGGTAACGCCGCCGGTCTGACGGATGCGCGGATCGTAGTCGCTCTGGAAGACGGCCACGTTGAGCCGCAACTTGTCGTCGAGCAGCGTGAACTTGGCGCCAATTTCTTCGCTCAACAGCTCCTCGCCCGGGAGCGCCATGAGCTGACCCACGGTGAAGATGCGCGGCGTGGCGCCTTCCGAGGTGAAGCCCGTTGCGGCCTGCACGTACAGGAAGATCTTCTCGCTCAACGAGTAGTCGATCGACGCCTTCCAGTCGGTGCGGCTGTCGCCGAAGATCAGCGGCACATCGGAGCGGTTCAACGCGGGACCGTGGTCGAAGGTGTTGGTCTTCGCCTCGTCGGTGTAGCGCAGGCCGCCCGACAGCCGCAGCTTCTGCGTCAAGTCGAACGACACGTGCACGAACGCCGAGTCGTTGTCGGTGGTGTAGCCGTCGTTGGCGGTGAAGTTCGCGAGGGCTCCCGTGTAGTTGAACGCCTCGAACTCCGTGGTGTTGTAGGCCCGGCTCACGGACTCGAAGTGGAACAGGCCGGCGGTCCAGCCGAGCTTGTCGTTCAACAACGTGCCGTTGAACTGCAGCTCCTGCTGCTCTTCGTCGTGATTCTGGATGTAGTGCGTCTGCGTGATGCCGAACGGCGTGCGGTCGCTGTCGTTGGTCCACTCGCTGTCGTAGCCGCGGTCGGCGATGATCAGCTTCGCGCCGACATTGTCGCCGATCTGGTAGTCGAACACCGCCGACCAGCCGCGCGTGTCCATCACCGAGTTGCGCGGATAGGTCTGGCCGTGCACCGGGTCCGCGAACGTGGCGAAGTTCGTGTACGGGTTGCCCGAGATCATCCGCGGGTCGCCGTTGGCGTAGTGGATGCCGTAGCGGCGGAACACGACGTTCGTGTCGTAGGAATTGTCGGTAGCGTTGCTGATCGGCGAGAGCTGCGTGTCGACGTTCGGATCGTCGTCGCTGCTCGACCGCTCGGCGGAGATGGTGATGTCGAGCTTGTCCGTGGGCACGAACCGCAGCATGAGCTTGCCGGCCTCCGACGACGTGCCGCCGAGCTTGCCGAGCGCGCACGTGCCGTCTTGCTTGATGTCGCGCGCGGCGGGCAACGAGAACGCGTTGTCCGCGGCGCTACCCACGGGCACGGCGATGGGCGCCAGCAAGTCCGGCTCCGAGTCGAAGTCCGGGCCATCGGCCGTGGTGCCGCCGAAGCCGAGGCCGTCGCCCAAACCCGCGAGCTGCGGCGTGCCGCGGCGAATCATCTCGCAAGTGAAGTCGAGCGACTCGCCGAAGCCCTCGGTGCGCTTCGACGTGCCGACGACGCGCAGGAACACCTTGTCCTGGACGAGCGCGAAATCGCCGATGCCCCGCAAGTCCACGCGGTCGTAGTCGCCGAAGGTGGCTTGCACGGAGCCCGAGTTGTCGCCTTGCGGCTTCTTCGAGATCAGGCGAATCGCGCCGCCGATGCTGTTCTTGCCGAACAACGTGCCCTGCGGGCCGCGCAGCACCTCGACGCGCTCGAGGTCGATCAGGTCCATGTCGGAACCGGTGATCGTGCTGTGGTACACGTCGTCGATATAGACGCCGACGGTAGGCTCGAACGCGTAGCTGAAGTCGACCTGGTTCAGGCCGCGCAAGCCGATGGTGTTGTTCGGCCCGAAGTTGCTCACGTTCCGCCGGAAGTAGGCGTTCGGAACCACCTGGCCGATGTCTTGGACGTTCTCGATGCTGCGTACTTCGAGCTCCTCGCCCGAGAACGCGGAAATCGAGATCGGCGTGGTCTGGACGTTCTCTTCGCGGTAGCGCGCCGTGACCAGGATCTCTTCGAGGCCGGAGCCCTGTTGCTGTTGCTGGGCGAGAACCGGAACAGAGCCGACGCCGAGCGACGCCGCAATAGCGAGCGCCAACGGCGAAAAGCGGGCCGCACGCGGCCGCGTGATGGTCTCGATCATTTTTTCCCCCTTCGGAATAAACGGACGAGTGCTTTTCTTGAACGGCGAACGTCGTGCTGCTAGCGCTTCGAGTTTCCCCCTTCCTCGGAAACGAAGGCCGTGACGGCCTGATTTCGAGTGTGCACCCAACCACCCCACGGCGACAAGACGAGCACCTGGATGGCCGCGGGTGCGCGCTTTAGCATCTCGGCGTTCCACCGAAGGGGATTGGCGGCGCCTTGATGTCGCAACTCGATGCAACGGCGCGCGACGCGAAGACCGAGAAGGATTTTTGGACGCGCGCCGCCGAAAAGTCGTTTCGCAGAGAGCGCGCGTGGCAGGACTTCATTCGCGCGAAGCCGCCGGCCCCGGGGGGTTGACGGCGCTCGTGCTCGACTAGTGCGGACTTGTTTTCGTCGCGCCGTCGATGTGCTGTCCGGTGCGATGCTCACGAGCAAGCTCACGGCGCTCGACAGCATGTCGAGGGGTGAACGGCCGGAACGATCCCCAAAACGAAAAACCCGCCTGCCGGCGGGTTTCTCGATTCGTGCGCGGGCTTCGCTTAGCGCCGCGAGGTCACGCGCCGGCGTAATCCGAAGGCCACCAAGCCGAGCCCCAACAATGCGAGCGAGGTGGGCTCCGGCACGGCCGTGGTGGTGCCACCCGAGCCGCCGATGCGGCGCGATACCGCATAAGTGCGCGTGTAGTCCTCGTCCACGCTACCGAGCGTCACGTAGTTGATGAACCCGAGGTTGCTCTTGTAGACGGCGTAGTAGGTGTCGTCGCCGACGTTCTGGTAGGCGAAGAACGGGCCGTTAGCGCTGAGTATGTTGCCGGAAAGGCCGAGGTCGTCGCCCGCCAAGCCAGCGAACTCGCGCGCGAGGGTCTCGCTGCCCCACCACGCCGTGGTGGCCAGGGTCGAGCTCGTTCCGAGGAGATTTGCCGTGGTCACGTCGTACGTGCCGACCGAAGAAGTGATCGGAATGGCGAACGCGGGTAGCGGCGCGAGGAGCAACAGGGCGAGAAATTTCTTCATGGCGATACCCCAAGCACGGATCGTGCCAGAAATAGAAACAAAACTACATTCAGCAAGATACGTGAGCGCCACGACACGCCTCGAAACAGTTCTGTAAAACAATCCGACGCTGTCCGCCGAATTCGCTTACGCGTCGGCCCAGGTGCGCAACAGGTTGTGATACACCCCCGCGAGGTCGACCACGGCCGGATGCCGCGGCACATCGGCTGCGATTCGCTGGATCGCCGTGTCGAGCTCGAAGAGGATCGTACGCCGCGAGTCCTCGCGCACGTGACTCTGGATCCAGAAGAACGCGGCGAGCCGCGTGCCGCGCGTGACCGGCTCCACGCGGTGCACGCTCGTGCCGGGGTAGAGCACCATGTCGCCGGCCGGAAGCTTCACGCTGCGCGGGCCGAACGTGTCGTCCACCACGAGCTCGCCGCCGTCGTAGTCCTCCGCGGGAGTGAGAAAGACCGTAGCCGCGAGATCGGTCCGCACACGCCGCGCGGTGCCGCCGAGCTGGCGGATCGCGCCGTCGATGTGCCGGCCGTACGACTGCCCACCGGCGTAGCGGTTGAAGAACGGCGGCAGCACTTTGAACGGCAGGGCCGCCGACGTGAACAGCGGGTTGCGGTCGAGCGCGCGCAGGATCAGCTCGCCGAGCTTGCGCGCCACCGGGCCGCCCTCGGGCAATTGCGTGTTGTCCTTTACGCCCGCGGACAGATAACCCGCGCTGTCGCGGCCATCGGTCCAGTCGGCGCGCTCGAGCTCCGTGCGACACTCGGTCACTTGCTCGGGGGCCAGCAGCGCGGGAATGCGGATCAGCATGCGCGCTCCCTCAGTACACGAGGTTCACGGCAAACATGGCCGTGAAACCCGGCCCCGGCACCACGTGGAACGGATGCAGTTGGTCGAGGTAGTACTCGTCGCCGAGGTTCGTGAGGTTGAGCTTGAGCGTAAGCGAATCCGACACGTGGTACTTGCCCATCGCATCGAACGCCCAGTAGTCGTCGACACGCTTGATCGGCGGCACGTTCTGCGCGATCTGGCCGGACAAATACCGCGCGCCGAAACCCACCTCGAAACGCGCCGAGATCTCGTACGCCGCCCACGCGGAGAATGAATCGTCGGGCGCGCCGATCAGCGGGCTGCCGACGGGCGCCGCGCCCGCCGCAGTCTCGATCACCTGCGAGTCGAGATGCGTGTAGCCGCTCGATAGCTGCCAGGCGTCGCCCACGGCGCCCACGATGGTCACGGCCCAGCCGTCGACACGGTGGTCGCCGGCAAGCATGTTGAAGCCCACGTTGTTGGGATCCGGCACACGCGCGTTGCTCTTCTCGATGCGGAACAGCGCGGCGTTCACGCTGAACGCGTCGGTGACGAGATCCCACTTGGTGCCGAGCTCGATGCTTGCGTTCTCCTCGGGCGCGAGGAACGCGTTGCCTAGCCCAAGCGCGCGGCCGCTCGTGATGAACGACAACGTCTCGGCCGATGGGTTGAACGAGGTTCCGCCGGCCAGATACACGCTGCCGTGCTCGCGCGGCTTGTAGACGACGCCGACGCGGTAGCTGAGCTCGTCGTCCGTGCGCGAGATCGCCTCATTGCCCGTGACGCTGCCGTCGAGCGCGAAGCGCGTGGCGCGGTAGTCCACGTCGAACCGGTCCCAACGCAACCCCAACGAGAGTTGCCATTGCGGGCCGAGCTTGAGCGTGTCGAGCGCGTAGGCGGCCGCGCTGTCCGCCGACGTGTCGGCGATCAGCCGCGGCGCGGTGCTCGTCGCGGTGAACGGCTCGTGCGGATTCGGGCTCACAAGATTGGTGCCGGGCACGCCGACGCCGAAGCCGAACGACGGCGCCGACGTCTCGTGCGCGAGCTCGATGCCGGTGACGACCGTGTGCTTGTCGAACCGCAGCGTCAGATCGCCTTGGCCTTGCGTCATCGTCTCCTCGCTGCTGCCGGTGAACACGTTGCGCGTGACGGTGACGTTGGCGGGAGGCGTGGCCGTGGGCACGGCGGCGGCGATCAACGGCTCGGTGAGCCGGCTCTCGCGAGAATAGCGAGCGTCGCGGAGCTGACCGTGCAACGCGCGGTTACCCCCGCCGTCGACCACCATGTCGGCAGTGAAGATATCGGCGTCCGTGTTTAGATAATCGGACTCGAAACCGTAGAAGTTGCCGCGCGGCACCGGCGCGGGCGCGCCCGCGAACCACGGCAGGCCATAGTCCGGAACGTCGTCGGTGCTTTGGTGCAGGTAGCTCAACGTGAGCCGTCTCGGGCCGTCGAGGCCGAGCGACAGGCTCGGCGCGACGCCCCAGCGCTCGCTCTGCGCGACGTCGCGGCCCGCGACCTCGGACTCGTGGGCCATCGCGTTCACGCGCAGCGCCGCGCCGTCCCCAATCGCGGCAAGCGGCCGATCGAAATCGGCCGTCACGCGATGCGTGTCGTCGCTGCCGCCGTTGATGCTGAGCGCGACCAGCGGCTCGAGCGTGGGCCGCTTCGACGCTTGGTTGATCACGCCGCCGGTGGAGCCGCGGCCGAAGATCGTCGACGACGGGCCCTGCAGCACCTCGACCGTCTGCACGTTGAACGGGTCGCGCGGATAGCTGCCGAAGTCGCGCATGCCGTCGAGGAACATGTCGTTGCGCGAGTTGAAGCCGCGGATGCTCGGGTTGTTGCCTTGCCAGCTGAACTCGCCCGCGCCGAGCGTGATGCCGGGCACCGTGCGCAGCGCGTCGTTGAGCGTGATGGCGGCGCGGTCGTCGAGCAGCTCGCGAGGGATCGTCACGATCGATTGCGGCACGTCGCGCAGCGGCCCGACCAGCTTCGTGAGCGACGAATCCTCGACGCGGTAAGGCTCCGCTCTCGGAGTCTCGACGATGATTTCCTCGACGTCGCCTGGAGCTCGACCGTCGGCGGCGGGCGGCGCTTGCGCCAGCGCCGGCACGCCGAGGGCTAGCTGGGCTCCGGCACCGAGACATGCCTGGGCGACGGCGCTCGCGAGCGCGCGCCGCGCGGGACATTTGCGAATCATTCGCAAATGATAAGCGGTCTCGACAAAAAAGAAATCATGCTCCGTCGTAGACTCTGCGGCAGAGCTGGAATCGGGATTCGCCGCGTGCGACGCAAGCTATCGTGGGCACTGCTGGCCGTGATCTGCCTCACGGGTCCGGCGCTCGCGCAAAACACCGGCACACCGCTTCCGCCCGGCTTCGCAGCCAGCGAAGCGGGCGTCGAAGGTCTGTTCGCCCACGCGGAGTACTCGGGCCTGCTCGACGGACAACCCTATGCCGATTACCGGAACGCCGAGCAGTCGTGCCGCGCCAAAGGCACGATCCTTCGCTCCGACGGCCCCGTCCCGCCGCTCGATACCCGAGAGTACTGGCTCTATCGTTCTGGCACGGAGCTGGCGCTCTTCGAGCGAGCGATCAGCCTCCTCTTCAACACCGACGATTGCGTCGTCGAACGCGTCGAGCATCGCAGCGTGACGCGATCGACCGGTGCCGACGTGAGCTGGCCGGGCAAATTCGGCGGCGCTCCTACGCGCTGCGGCCGCTGTCAGGCCGTGGCGCGCTTCGATCTTCGTGTGCGTTGCGGCGGTTCGGGGGGAGAGCTCTACTTCGCGCTACATACGTGCTTCGTCACTGAGCGCGGGATAGCGCGCGGCCTGCGCGTGCTGCAAACGTTCGCGTCCGACGACGGCCAGTATTCCAACTTCGAGGTAGACGCGCTCGACGTGGCCGCGCGCGTCGATGCAGCCGTCTTCGACCCGTCGCGGCCCTGGCCATCGCCTGAGCCCGCGACTTCGCGCTAAGCGAGCAAGGCCAGGTCTGCCGGATGCACGGCCGCGACAGCAGCGACATCGATCCCCCTTCTGCAACGCGGCGGGGCCGCGGTGGGCCGCGCTCCGCGCCGTGTCAGACTAGCCGAGCACCCCGGGGCGGCCAACCGTCCCGGGCGCCGACGCCGATGGGCACCTTTGGTGTCTGACACGGGCGACTTACAATCCTGACAAGGCTCTGGGGGACCCTCTCGAATGAACGATCACTCCGCGACCGCCGCCGCGCGGCCGGCGTCGGCCGCCGCGGCCGTGCCCTGGTACCGCACCGTCACGCGCGACCAATGGCGCGTACTCGCAGCCGCCAAATTCGGCTGGATGCTCGACGCGTTCGACTTCATGTTGTACGCGATGGCGCTCGGCCAGATCCGCACGTACTTCGGCTTCGACGACGCCACCGCCGGGTTCCTCGTGACGATGACGCTCGTGATGTCGGGCGTCGGCGGACTGATCTTCGGCTACGTGGCCGACCGCTTCGGCCGCGCGCGCGCGCTCATGTCCACGGTGCTGATCTTCTCGCTGGCGTCGCTCGGCGCCGCCACGTCGCAGAGCGTGCTGCAGCTCTTGTTCTGGCGCGCCGTGCTCGGCATCGGCATGGGCGGCGAATGGGCGTCGGGCGCGGTGCTCGTGGGCGAGACCTGGCCCGCGTACCTGCGCAACCGAGCGATCAGCATCATGCAGTCCGGCTGGGCGATCGGCTATGCGAGCGCGGCCGTCGTGGCGGCGCTCGTGATCGGCAACCCGAATCTCGGCAACGAGGGTTGGCGCTGGCTGTTCGCGATCGGCCTCGTGCCCGCGCTGTTCACGCTATGGGTGCGGCGCAACGTGAAAGAGTCGGAGACTTGGCGGGCACGGCAAAAGGCGCCGCGCGGTCCGAATCCGTTCAAGGTGATCTTCGGGCCGGAGCTGCTCGGCCGCACGCTCAAGATCGTGGCGCTCGGCGGCGCCACGCAATTCGCCTACTGGGGGCTGTTCTTTTGGTTGGCACCGTTTTTATCGCGGCCGGTGGCCCAGGGCGGCGCGGGTTTGGGCGTGGTCGGCTCCGTGAAATGGATCGTGCTGCTGCAGCTCGGCGCCTACTTCGGCTACCTCACGTTCGGCTTCATCGCCGAGCGGCTAGGCCGTCGCAACACGTTCGTCCTGTACATGCTGTGCGCGGCTGCGCTCGCGCCAATCTACGGGCTGATGGCGCGGAACCCCACGATGTTGCTCGTGCTGAGCCCGCTGCTCGGCTACTTCGGCCACGGCTACTTCAGCCTGTTCGGCGGATTGGTGGCCGAGCAGTATCCGGCCGCGGTACGCGCCACCGGGCAAGGCACGAGCTACAACGCGGGCCGCATGGTCGGCGCAATCGGCCCGTACACGATCGGCGCGATCGCCACGCTGCCCGGCGTCGGCATCGGGCTCGCGATCGGCGCGACGTCCGCGTTCTTCGTTCTCGGCGCGCTGCTCGTATTCACGCTGCCCGACCGCAGCGGCCAATCCCTCGACTAAGAGGTTTCGCACCCCCTCCGCGAAAATAGGGACAGGTTGTTTTTTTCGGCCGCCACCTGCACCGCAAGCTGCGCGTGCGGCGCTTGCCGAAAAAGTAACCCGTCCCTATTTTTCGCTTGCGTGGGCGTCGCTCCGACTGTATAACGCTACGTAGATAATACTCTACATAGCATAGTGAAGATCACGTACTCCACCGTCCTCGTGCTCGAAGCGCTCGCGCGCGGCTATCACTACGGCTTCGACATCATCGACGCCACCCACCTGCCGAGCGGCACGGTGTATCCGATCCTGCGCCGGTTCGAGAGCGAAGGGCTCGTGGTCTCCGAGTGGGAAGCGCACGACGTGGCCACGCGCGACCAACGCCCGCCGCGCCGGTACTACGCGCTTACGACCGACGGCAAGCAGCTGCTCGCGGACACCGCCGACCGCTACCGCAATGCTCACGAGATCGTGCGGCGCCGTCCACGCGCGTTGAAGCCGACAGGAGCCTGACCGATGACCGAGCAACGCCCCGAACCGCTCGCGCTGCGACTGTCGCTTGCGCTCGTGCGCGCGGCTCGCCATCTCGTGCCGCGCGCGGCGCGGGACCGGTGGATGCGCGAGTGGGAAGCCGAGGTCCGTGCGAACGCAGGCCGGCAGCCGCAGGCGCGGCTCGTGAGCCGCTCGAGCGGCGCATTCGCGGACGCGGCATTCCTGCGCCGGCAGTTGCTCGCGCACTATCTGATTACGGCGCTCCGGCACTTCCGCCGGAATTGGGCGATCACGGGCGTCAACGTCGCGTGCCTTGCGATGGGGCTCACGTGCTTCGTCGTCGCCTGGGGCACCACCGCGTACTTCGGGCAGGGCGACAGCCATCAGCCCAACGCGTCGCGGCTCTACGTGGTCATCATGAGCGACGCCGCGCGCGCGGGCGCTCCGACGCCCGCGGTCACACCCCGACAACTGGCGGAGCACCTCACCGCGGACTTCCCGCAACTCGCTGCCGTCGCACGCGCGGGCGGCGCCGAGATTCCGGTGATCGTCGGCGACACCAGCCTTCTCGCGAAGGCCGTGTTCGCCGACCCGCCGCTGCTCGAGATGTTCGACCTGCCGATGCTTCGGGCCGCAACGAGCAGCGCCGAATCGCTGTTGGCCGCGCCGGGAAGCGCGATCGTCAGCAAGACCTTCGCCGAGCGGCTCTTCGGCACGGATCAAGTAGTCGGCCGCACGGTGCGTCTCGGCGGCGGCGCGAGCACGCGCGAAGTCTCCATCAGGGGCGTCGTGGGGGCCCTCAGGCAGCCGTCGCAGCTGAGCACGGACATGTCGGTGGGTGCGCTGCCGTTCGGGCTGAAGTTCGAGATCCTGCTATCGAGCGACATGGATCCCGCGCGGGACCTGCCGGCGGGCTGGACCAATCGCCAGGTGTACACCTACGTCATGTTGCCGCGCGACGGCTCGTTCACGGCCGGCGCGTTCAACGATCAGCTCGACGCGTTCGCGAAGCGCAACGTCCCGGCAGACGGCACCGAGGACCTCCGGTTTCACGCGCGGCCAATCGCGGATGTCGTAAAGATCTGGCTCGACAGTTTCGTCGGCGCGAACGCCACTGGCATATCGAGCACCACCGTTCTGATGATCCTCGGCGGATTGGTTCTGCTGGTCGCGTGCTTCAACTACGCGAATCTCGCCACCGCGCAATCGCTCACGAATGCTCGGGAGATCGCCGTGCGGCGCGTGCTCGGCGCCGAGCAGTACCAGGTGCTCGTCCAGTACATGGTCGAAGGGTTCGTGCTCACCGCGTTCGCGCTCGCCTTGTCGCTGGCGTTCATCTCGGCCGGCATGCTCGTCGTCGAGCCGGCAATATTCACGGCCGTCGTCGCCGTCCTGTTGCCGATGAAGCAGCTCTGGGGGTTCCTGGCCGCACTTGTCGTCGTGGTAACCGTGTGCACCACCGCATACCCCGCCACCGTCTTGTGTCGGGTGCCGCCGGCCGACGTTCACCGCGCGCGCTCGCACGATCGCGCGCGTTCCTTCTCGACGCTGCTCGTGGGACTCCAGTTCGCATTCGCGGGCTTCCTGCTGGTTGCGGTGTTCGTGATCGTTGCGCAAAACCGGGCGATGCAACGCAGCATCGAGAGCCACGGCAGCGATGCGGTCGTGGTCATCGCCAACGATCTGCGCGACTCGGGCCCCGATCGAGCGCTCTTGAAGACCGAACTCGCGAGGCAGCGCGGCGTGAGCGCCGTCGGCGCAATCGACTTCGTTCCGTGGAGCACGAGCTTTCGGTTCGCCGACCTGTCGGCCGCCGCGGAGCCGTCGGCGGCGCGCGTCAATGCCGGCCAAGAGGTCGTCGACTCCAGATTCTTCGACGCCATGAGCATCGGACTCGTCGCCGGACGCGGCTTCGATACCGAACGCGCGGCCGACACGGCCGATTTCGACGCGTGGCGAGCCGCGAACACAGCGGCGGACTTCAACGTAGTGATCGACCGCGCGATGGTGCGCCGGCTGAAACTGGGCAGTCCCGAACAGGCGATCGGCAAGGTCCTCTATCGACCGCAGTCGCAGACGGGCGCGAAGCCCCCGCACCGTCTGCACGTAATCGGCGTCGTCGAGGACATCGTGCTCCAGCCGCTGAACTTCGGCGCGCCGATGTTCTATCTGATGAACGAGGACGTGGCCGTCGTTCCCGTGATCCGCGTGGCGAAGCAGGACGTCGCCGGCAGCTTGGCGAGGATCGACGCAACCTGGGCCAAGCTAGCCCCGGACGTGCCGCTGCGCCGCCGTTTCGCCAACGAGCAATACGAGGCTTCCTACGGTGTCCTCGAGGTAATCGACAACGTGTTCGCGGCGCTCGGCGGGCTTGCGTCGGCGATCGCGACGATGGGCCTGATCGGCATCTCGCTGCACACGATGCGCCGGCGAACGAGAGAGATCGCAGTACGCAAGGTCAACGGCGCAAGCGTGCGCCAAATCCTTTGGATGCTGTTCGCCGCCTTCTCGAAACCGATCGTCATCGCAAACCTGGCCGTGTGGCCCGTTGCGTATGTGGTATTGAGCGGCTACCTCAGCCTGTTCGCGATTCGCGCGGGGCTCTCTGCTATGCCGTTCGTGCTGAGCTTGGGCGTTGCGTTGCTCGTGGCGTGGCTCGCCGTGGCCGCGCAGGCGACGCGCGCGGCACGGGCATCGCCTGCCCTCGTGCTGCGGCGCGACTGACGTTCCGCGCGTGCTAGCCACGCGGGATAATTCGTCGTTGTTGCGCGAGCCGCGGACCATTCCTGTCCGCCAACTTGAGCGCCGTCCGTCTTGGTGAGGTAGCGCTTGATCGACTCCTCACCGCCCACCGGCAAAACCTCGCGCAGCGAGAGCCCGAGGTCGAGCAGGTACTGGCGCTCGCCGGTGACGGGAAGGCCGCCCTGCCAAGGCTCGTCCTGCACCGACCGCACGGGCCGCCGCGACCCAGATCGCGGTCTTCGAGATTTTCGGTTCCGTACGTTCCGCTGTGTGCATGTCGAGACTCCGCTCAAAGCCAGTCGAATGAGCGCGTGACGGCCTTCTGCCACTTGGCGTAGAGCCGCGCGCGCTCCGCCTGCGGCATCGCCGGCGTCCAGCGCCGGTCCACGCCCCAGTTGCGTTTCAGGTCTTCGCGCCCGGACCAGTAGTCTACCGCGAGGCCGGCCGCGTACGCGGCGCCGAGCGCGGTGGTCTCCGTGATCTTCGGCCGCACCACCGGCACGCCGAGCATGTCGGCTTGGAATTGCATCAGCAGATCGTTCGCGACCATGCCGCCGTCCACGCGCAGCTCCTTGATCGGGATCTTCGAGTCCTGCTCCATGGCCTCCAGCACGTCGCGCGTTTGGTAGGCCACGGCTTCGAGCGCCGCGCGCGCGATATGGCTTTTGTTCGCGTAACGCGTGAGGCCCACCAGCACGCCGCGTGCGGTTTCCTTCCAGTACGGCGCGAACAAGCCAGCGAATGCGGGCACGCAGTATACGTCGCCGTTGTCGTCGACCTTGCGCGCGAGCGCCTCCACGTCGGAGCTCTTCGCGATGAGGCCGAGGTTGTCGCGCAGCCACTGCACGAGCGCGCCGGCGATCGCAATCGAGCCTTCGAGCGCGTAGCGCGCGGGCTCGCCCTCGATTTGGTACGCAACCGTGGTGAGCAGACCCGCGGTGGACGGCACTGGACGCGTGCCCGTGTTCATCAATAGGAAGCAGCCGGTGCCGTAGGTGTTCTTCACTTCGCCCGGATCGAAACAGGTCTGTCCGACGAGCGCGGCCTGCTGGTCGCCGAGAACGCCGGCGATCGAGACGCCCGCGAGCGCGGGGATCTTGGCCGCGGCGTAGCGCGCGCTCGACGGCACGATGCGCGGCAGCAGCGCGCGCGGAATCGTGAGCGCGTCGAGCTGCGCCTGATCCCAGTCGAGCGTCGCGAGGTTTACGAGCTGGGTGCGACTCGCGTTGGTGACGTCGCTGATGTGCAAGCCGCCCGCCGGGCCGCCGGTGAGATTCCAGACGAGCCACGAGTCGATCGTGCCGAACAGCGCGTCGCCGGCCTCGGCCTTCGCGCGCGCGCCGGGCACGTGGTCGAGCAGCCACTTGAGCTTGAGGCCGCTGAAGTACGTAGTGAGCGGCAACCCGGTCTTCGCGCGGAACCGATCCTTGCCGCCGTCGCGCGCGTACTGCTCCACGAGATCTACCGTGCGCGCGTCCTGCCACACGAGCGCGTTGTAGAGGGGCGCTCCCGACTTGCGGTCCCAGAGCACCGTGGTCTCGCGCTGATTGGTGATGCCTACGGCCGCTAGATCGGCCGGCCGCAAGCCGTGCCGCGCGAGCGCGGCGCCGATCACCTCTTGCGTGTTGCGCCAGATCTCGAGCGCGTCGTGCTCCACCCAGCCCGGATGCGGATAGATCTGCGCGTGCTCCTTCTGCGCCACGGACACGATCGCGCCGGCCGCGTCGAACACGATGAAGCGGCTGCTCGTGGTGCCCTGATCGATCGCGCCGACGTACTTGGGCATCGTCATCACTGCGCCGGCACGGTTCTGCCGCGGGCCCACTCGCGCAGCTCGCTCATCCGCTCGGCGAGCAGCACCGACAATGGGCGCGTGCTCTCGAGCTCGGCGAGAAAGTGCGCGGTCTGCGGCGGCTGCCCCGAGGCGTGCGCGGAGTACAAGGCGGCGACGATGCCCTGCTCGATCTCTGCGCCGGAGAAGCCATCGGTGGCTCGCACGAGCTCCGCGAGCGCGACGCCCCGAGGATCCAACGCGCGCTTCTTGAGATGGATGGCGAGGATCTGCGTACGCTCGGGCTCGGTCGGCAGGTCGACGAAGAAGATCTCGTCGAAGCGCCCTTTGCGGATGAGCTCCGGCGGCAGCTCGTGCACGTCGTTGGCCGTGGCAACGAGAAACACATGCGCCTTGCGCTCGGCCATCCACGTGAGAAACACGCCGAGCACGCGGCGCGACGTGCCGCTCTCGTCGTTGCCCGTGGCGAGCCCCTTCTCGATCTCGTCGAGCCACAGCACGCAGGGGCTCATGACGTCGGCGGTCTGAAGGGACTCGCGCAAGTTGCGTTCGGTCTCGCCGTGGTATTTGTTGTACAGCGCGCTGAAATCGAGCCGCAGCAACGGCACGCCGAACACGCTCGCTGCCGCCTTCGCGGCGAGGCTCTTGCCGCACCCCTGCACGCCGATCAAGAGCAAGCCCTTGGGGGCGTCGAGGCCGCGCGGCCGCTCCCCGCCGAACACGCCGCGCCGCCGCTCGAGCCAGCGTTTGACGCTGCCGAATCCCGCGAGGTCCTCGAGCTTCGCCGTCTCGTACTCGAAGCTCAACACGCCGCCGCGGTTCAACAGCTGATACTTCGCCTGCGTCACCGCCGGCACGTCGGCCGCCGTGATCGCGCCGTCGTCGCGGATCGCGTTGCGGGCGAGGCGCTCGATATCGGCGTGCGTGAGACCGCCGAGGTTCTTCACGAGTAGCTTGAGCGCGTTCTGGTCGACCCGCACTCCGGCGTGCTCCTCGCCATATTCGTCGACGCAGCGATTGACGATCGCGAGCCGCTCTGCAGGATCGGGCAGCCGCAGCGCGAAGCGCGCGGCGAATGGTTGGAGCTCGGCTGGGAGCTCGACCCGATGTCCGATCAGGATGACTGTCGTGCGGGTTTTGGGGGCTGCGAGGGCGACGTCCTTGAGCAGCCGCACGTTCACCGGCTCGGTGAGGAACGGGTGGAAATCGAGCAGCGCATAGATGCCTGGCTTGTCGGCGGAGCGGATCTGACGCAGAGCTTGCTCCGGCTCGGCTTCTTGTTGCTGCCGCTCGAGCGCGAGATCGAGACGCTGCATGCCGTCGGTTACGGTCCAGCGGTACAACGGCCGGTAACCGATCGCGCGCTGCGTGACCCCGAGGTCCACGAGCAGCTCGAGGAGACGAGTTTCGTCGCGCGTCTCGGCGATGACGATCGGAGTGCCGGAATCGAGCACGAGCTGTAGGTCTCGGCGGTCGTTCATCTGCTTCTGGTGATTGCCTAAGCGCCCCGACGGAGTATCTTACGGCCGAAGCGCTCGCACCAACGCACAGCTTCGCAGTGGAACGGAACGGGAGGCACGGGCCGTGTCGGCATCCTCGCAAGCTCTGGAAAGGTCTCCTCTCGCCGCGCCTCGGGACCACTCTCGCCGGCGCGAGCGTCTGTTCTTCAGCGGGATGTCGATCGCGCTCGCGATTGCCGTGCTCGTTGGGTTCGCGCCCACCTATTACCTGCACGGCTCGCTCGGCGCCGCGAACGAGCTCACTCCCGCGCTGCACTGGCATGGCGCCGCCTTCACCACGTGGATGCTGCTGCTCGTGACTCAAACGTCGCTGATCGCGGCCCGGCGCGTGGACCTGCACAGAATGCTCGGCGTGGCGGGCGCAGCTCTCGGCGTCTGCATGATGGTGCTCGGCTACTACGTGGCCATCACGCGAATGGCCGACGGCACGTTCGTGTCGCCGCCCGGCACTCCGCGGTACTCCTTCCTCGCGTTTCCGCTCGCGTCGGTGGTGGTGTTCCCGATCTTGTTCGGCACGGCGCTCTGGTATCGCAAGCGCCCCGACATCCACAAGCGGCTCGTGCTCATCGCCACGATGGAGCTCGCCACGGCCGCGCTCGCGCGCTGGCCGGTGCTGGGCGCCCTCGGTCCCTTCGCGTTCTTCCCCGCCACCGATGCGTTCCTGGCGGCGCTCGTGGTCTACGATCTCGCAACGCTGAAGCGCGTGCATGCCGCGACACTGTGGGGCGGAATACTACTCGTCGCCACGCAGCCGCTGCGCGTGCTGATCGGCTTCACGCCGCAGTGGGACGCGTTCGCGGGCTGGATCATCAGCTGAGCGCACCGAAATTGGGGACAGGTTACTTTTCGCCCGCACACCGCGCCCGTGCTCGACGGCGCCTCGGAGCGAAAAGTAACCTGTCCCTAATTTCCGACCAGCGGCGGCATCAAGCCGCGGTGGAATAGATACGCGACTCCGTACGCGATAGGCGCGATCACCACGACGAGCGCGATTGCATACAGCAAAGCGAGCTTGCCCATGCCGCGCAGCTTCGAGAAGTCGCTGATCGAGCCCATCGCCACGAACGTGAGCATGAACAGCAGCGTGCGGATCGGCCCCGCCACCACGCCGGTGCCGGCCGCGAGCGCGCCGGCCTTCGCGGGCCACGCGGCCGCGATCGCGATGTACGACACGCACGCCACGAAGTAGCCGATCACGAACTTCGGAAAGCGGAACCAGATCTCCATCGGACTGATCGACACCGCGCCCGCGCGCTTCTCCACCTTGTAGACCCACACGAGCGCGAGCACGAACGCCCACACGCCGATGAACACGTCGATCCAGAGCTTGGTCAAGATCGACGCGCTCAGGATCCAGCCCGGCTGCCACTGCTCGCCGGTAGCCGCCACATGTGCGGCGCGCATCAGGTCGTCGAGCAGCGCGCCGGCCGCTGCGTCGGCGCCGTCGGTCTTCACCGTCATACCGAGCGCCGCACCGTTGACCACGGGTTGGTCCGGAAACAGCGCGGTGTACGCGCCCGGCAGCACGATGAGCTCGAGCATCGCGAAGATCACCAC
>DASUFK010000096.1:0-41952 GCA_036274615.1 Gammaproteobacteria bacterium
CGCGAGCTGCGAGTCGGTGCCGGGACCGAGCCCGGAGAACCCGGTGAGCGGCCGCACGATGCCCTCGTACACGACTTGCAGCCGCTTCGAGCCGCGGAACTGCGAGTCGTAGGAGTCGAGGTACAGCACGAACACCGCCGCACCGATGAAGCACGTGAGCCCGAGCGTGAGCACAGCGACGGCAAGAATCGAGTGCAGCTTCTGCCGCGCGAGACCTCGGACGGCGAACCGCAAGTAATGCCGCAACATCATGCACCCCCGAATAGGGACATGTTACTTTTTCGAGCGCCGCCAGCTTCGCATCGGCACCGTTGCCGCTGCTCGAAAAAGTAACATGTCCCCACTAGTGTCCCAACGTCTGGGCCAGCTAGGCAAGTAAGTAGCTGATCGCGAACCGATACTCCGCCGAAGTCCCTGGTCTCGATTTGAATGCCATGCTCCGGTGCTGCGACGCTGCCGTGCGTCACGCCGCAGGAGCGATCGATGAACCAAGGCAAGTTGGTGTTCTCGCAGTTGATGCAACATCTGCCGTTGAGCACGTTCCGGCGCTGTGTAGGCCGATATAACGGCCACCGCAAAGTGAAATCCTTTTCGTGCCTGGATCAGTTCCTGTGCATGGCCTTCGCGCAATTGACTTACCGAGAGAGCCTTCGAGACATCGAAGCCTGTCTGCGTGCTCAGTGCACCAAGCTCTACCACCTTGGGATCCGATCCACCGTAGCGCGCAACACGCTCGCGAATGCCAACGCCGTTCGTAACTGGCGAATCTACGCCGACTTTGCTCAGAGCCTGATCGGTATCGCGCGACCGCTGTACGTTGACGAGCCCTTCGGGGTCGAGCTTAAGAACACGGTTTACGCGTTGGATACCACCACGATCGACCTATGCCTATCGGTCTTTCCTTGGGCGCCTTTTCAACCCACCAAGGCCGCCGTCAAATTGCACACGCTGCTCGATCTGCGCGGCAACATCCCGACGTTTATCCACATCAGCGACGGCAAGCTCCATGAGGTCAATATCCTCGACCAGCTGATCCCAGAACCCGGCGCGTTCTACATTCTCGATCGCGGGTTCCTCGACTTTCGCCGCCTGTATCGCTTCCACCAAGCGGGCAGCTTCTTCGTAACTCGTGCCAGGTCCAACACTAAGGCGAAGCGCCGCTATTCCGAGCCGACCGATCGAAGCTGCGGAGTCATCTGCGATCAGACCATCGTGCTCAGCGGCGTCTCGACCCCCGAGTATTATCCAGCGCCTCTGCGCCGCGTCCGCTTTAAGGACCCCGAGAGCGGCAAGACGCTGGTCTTCCTGACCAACCACTTCCTCTTGCCCGCTCTGACCATCGCCGAGCTGTATCGCTGTCGCTGGCAGGTCGAGCTGTTCTTCAAATGGATTAAGCAACACCTGCGTATCAAGGCGTTCTTCGGCACCACGGAGAACGCCGTCAAATCGCAGATTTGGATCGCGGTGTCGGTCTACGTGCTGGTCGCCATCGTCAAAAAGCGACTGCACCTCACCGCAAGCTTCTACGAAATCCTACAGATCCTGAGCCTCATGCTCTTCGAACGAACACCGTTGGATCAGCTACTTGCAAACGCGCCGTCCCAAGACCCCGATCGCGCTTCCGATAACCAAATGATCATGTTCAACTAAACGTTGGGACACTAGTGACCTGTCCCTATTTTTCGCCGCTCAGGAACAGGCGGTAGGCGGGATTCGCGGTCTCGTCCCAGTGCGCGTAGCCCAGCGTTGCGAGGTGCTCCGCGAAGCGCGCGCGGTCCGCCGGCGCCACCTGCACCCCCGCGAGCACCCGGCCGTAGTCCGAGCCGTGATTGCGGTAGTGGAACAGGCTGATGTTCCAGCGGTCGCCGATCGCTCGCAGGAACGCGAGCAGCGCCCCCGGCCGCTCCGGGAACTCGAACCGATAGAGCAGCTCGTCGGCGAGGCCGGGGACCTGTCCGCCGACCATGTGCCGCACGTGCAGCTTTGCGAGCTCGTTGTCCGTGAGGTCGAGGACGCTGTAGCCGCTGCCGCGGAGCGTCGCGAGAATTTCCTCCGCCTCGGCCAAGCCGCGTTGCAGCGACACGCCCACGAAGATCCGCGCGCTCTCCGCGGGCGCGTATCGATAGTTGAACTCCGTGATGTTGCGCGCGCCGAGCGCTTGGCAGAACGCGAGGAATGCGCCGGGCCGCTCCGGGATTTCCGCGGCGATCAGCCCCTCGCGGTGCTCGCCGATCTCGGCGCGCTCGGTGACGTGCCGCAGGCGTCCGAAGTTCATGTTCGCGCCGCTGTTGATGGCGATCAGCGCTCGGTCCCGGCCGGGATGCTGCTCCACGTAACGCTTGAGCCCGGCGACGGCGAGCGCGCCCGCGGGCTCGAGAATCACGCGGCTGTCCTCGAACACGTCCTTGATGGCGGCGCAGATCTCGTCCGTGCTCACGAGCAGCACGTCGTCGACCACCTCGCGTGCGAGCGCGAACGTCTCGTCGCCCACGCGCCGGACAGCCACGCCGTCCGCGAACGTGCCCACGCGCTCGAGCATCACCGGCGCGCCCCGCTGCAAGGCTTCGTGCATGCTGGCCGACTCGAGCGGCTCCACGCCGATGACGGCGACATTGGGCTGCCGGTGCTTCAAGTACGCGCCGATGCCGCCGATGAGCCCGCCGCCGCCGATCGGCACGAACACGGCGGCCGGCGCTCGCGACCACTGCCGCTCGAGCTCCACGGCGATCGTGCCTTGCCCCGCGATCACGTCGGCGTCGTCGAACGGGTGCACGAACGTCAGACGTCTCTTCGCCGCCAGCTCGAGCGCGTGGCGGTTGGCGTCGTCGTAGGTCGCGCCCTCGAGCACCACCTCGCCGCCGAGTGCCGCCACGGCCTCGATCTTGATCGACGCGGTGGTGCGCGGCATCACGATCACGGCGCTCAGGTCGTAGCGGCGCGCGGCGAGGGCGACGCCCTGCGCGTGGTTGCCGGCCGAGCTGCAGATCACGCCCTTGCGCAGCGCCGCCTTCGGCAGCTGCGCGATCTTGTTGTACGCGCCGCGAAGCTTGAACGAGAACACCGGTTGCAGATCCTCGCGCTTGAGCAGCACGTCGTTGCCGAGACGCGCAGACAGGCGCCGCGCGTGGTCGAGCGGCGACTCGATCGCGACGTCGTAGACACGCGCTTCGAGGATCTTCGGCACGTAGCGCGCCGACACCGAGCCTGGCTTCAGGGGGACGTCCATGCAGAGATCATGCGCGCGGCGCGTCGCCCTTCCTACTCGCGAGCGCGTGCTGCCTTCGCCAACGCGCGAACGATCAGCCCGCCGGCGGCTTGAGCAAGTCGGACATCCGGCGCGTCATCTGGTCGTATTGGAACGCCGCGATCTTGTAGCGCCAGCCGGCCGTGCGCTTGTTGATCTGCTCGACCTCGGCGGCGCGTTCGGCCGCGCTGGTCGCGGGTGAAGCGCCTTCGGCGGCCGGCGGGTTGGCCTCCGGCGGCAGATTCGGGTCGGCAGCGGCGGGCGGTGCGGCCGGGGGCGGTGCGAACCGCGCGGCTTGCTCCGCGTCGTATCGCGAGGCAAGGGTGATCCAGGCGGCGTCGTCTTGCTTCGTGCCCGTGACGTCGATCACGAGGCCGTCGAACGTGCGGAACTCGACCTGCACGGGTTTCTCGGCCGCGGCGCCCGCGGCCGGCTGGACGTCTTCGAGGTTGAGCTCGCGCAGCGCGTTGCCGGTGACGTTGGCCACGCCGGGATAGAGGAGCTCGCGGCCCTTCGGCACGCCGGTGACTTCGTAGTTCTGGGCGGTGGCGTTGGCCTTCGATAGCGTGACCGTTTCGCCGTCCGGTTGTTTGATGACGACCTGCTGCACGCGCTCGCCCTTGACGTCGACGATCGTGGGCGCGAGCCACTGGCCAGTGGCATGCGGGAAGTTCGGATCCTTGTCGAGGAGATAGCTCTGCTTCTCGTCGGCGCGGCGCGCGTAGCGATACTTGGTGCCTTGGGCGTCCCCCAAGATTATCGTCGGCAGCTGCTTGCCGGTGGCCGTGAACGATACTGCGATGCCGGTCGCGGCCGGCGCCGAGACGTCGGCGACGCCGAGCTTGTCGTAGAGCTCCGGTGTCGAGGTCTTCTGCTCGAGGATCTTGGCGTCGGCGAGCGCGCGCAGCTGCTGGCGCAGCTTGGCGACGTCGGCAGGGTAGTTGTTCTTCTCCGCCACCACCCACGCGCCGTCGCGGAGCTCGAGCGTCGCGACCGCTTCGTTCCCGGCTTTCACGAGCGAGACGCGCTCGAGGTCGTTGAGCGCGGAATCGAGGCCCGGCACGAACGCGCTGCCCTGAACCGTGGCCGGGGCGCGGCTGCGCTGTGAAACGATCACGGCCGTCCCGAGCACCACGAGCGCGGCCAGGAGTACGAACAGGCTTCGCTGGCTCATCGCGGGGCCTTGCGGCGGCGCCGCCAGACCACGATGCCGAGCGCGAGCGCCGTGAGGAGCAGCGGCACGACCAGGATGTTGACGACCTTGAGCGTGGTGCCGAGGTTGTCGATGTCCTTGTCGAGATTGCGGCGTACCGAGCGCAACTCTTGGCGGATTCGCACCTGCTCGTCCAAGAAGCGCTGAATCTCCGCCTGCTGCTCCGGGCTCATCATCAGCGAGCTCTGGTCTTTGCGCGCCGACTGCAGCTCGCCGAGCTTGCGCTCGGTTTCGCTGAGCTGGCTCTGCAATTGCTGCTCCGTGTCGCGGAACTGCGCGTCGGCGTCGCGGCGCAGCTTCTCGACTCGCGTGAACGGCCGCGTGAACGTCGCTCGGCTGCGGAGGCCGATGAGATCGGCGCTGCCCGACAGATTGTCGAGTGCGTTGAACACGAAGTCGCCGTTGTTCGCGAACGGGGACACGAGCCGCTGCCCGAGGAAGGTTTGCACCTGGGCCCAGAGCCGGTCGCTCAGCATGTCCACGTCGCCGACCAGCACGATGTTGGCGTGCTCCGCCGAAGCGATGTGCTTGCCTGCCAGCGTGGTGTCGACCGCGGTGTCACGGCCCTCGGTGTTCTCCTCCTTCGGCGGGCCGTCCGGATAGGCGCTCTTCAGCGGACCTTCGAGACGGGCCGCGAGCACGTACTGCGTTCCCGTGGGCTTGAAGCCGTTCAGCAGCTCTCCGGGGTCGGGCAGAAACTGGAAACGGTCGCTCGGGAGCAGCGCCGCCTCGGTGCTCGACGTGAGCAGCGGCGTGAGCTTCGCGCTCGCGCCGTCGGCGAGGGTGAAGTGGCCCGCGAGCCCCAGATTCACCGACTCGAGGCCCGAATCGATGACGTCGTCCCGGTTCATCGCATCCTTGTCGACGCCGATGAGCCCGATGTGGCGCGTCGGCCGCTGGTTGCCGCGGATGCTGAGCGCGTAGCGATTGTCCGCGACGACCTCGGTCGGCGAGAACTTCACGCCCCACGTCGTGAACAGCGGTTCCAGGGTGGAGCTCGGCGACGGTGCGCCGAATTGCCCCGGACCTCCGGCAGACAAGATCTCGGCGACGGGGTCGACGAAGATCAGCGCGCGTCCGCCGCGCATCACGAATTGGTCGATCGCGTACAGCGTGGAAGGCGAGAGGTCGGCCGGCTGCACGATCCAGAGCACGTTGATGTCGTCGTCGATGTGCAGCGTGGTCGGCTGCACTGCGCGGACGTCGAACAGCTGGCGCGCCTGCTCCGCGACGACCCACGGCTGGCTCGGTTGCTGCGTTTGCGGATCGAAGCCGCCGTTGATCGGGGCTCCGGACAGCAGCCCTACTACCGTCTTGTTCGCGTGCGAGAGGTTGTAGACGAGCTTCGCGAGATCGTATTCGAGAAACTGTTCTTTCGGCGGGCGGTCCGGCGAATCCGGCAGGAACAGCGGGATGGTGTCGGTTTTGCCGATGCTGTTGGTGCCCGCAAGGCCGAAATAGACCGCCTCGCCCGCCTGGCCGATGTTGGGCGCCTGCAGACCGAATTGTTCTGCGCGATCCTCCTCCTCCGAGAACGGTAGCGGATCGAGCACGTGCAGCACGAGCTTGCCTTCCGGGGCGTTCGCCACGAATTCTTCGAGCGTCTCGCGGACCCGCGCCTCATAAGTGCGCAACGAAGGCAAGTTCTTCGTGCCCTGATCGGAGAAGAACAGATACAAATCGATCGGCTCCGTAATGCTCTGCAGCACCGATCGGGTTCCGGGAGCGAGCGTGTAGAGCCGGTTCTGCGTGAGATCGATTCGGAAGCCGCGCAGCAGCGCGTTGCTCGCCATGACGGCCGCAAGGAACGCGAGCAGCAGAATCACCAGCGTCGAGATCCCGAGGCCTTGTCTCTTCTGCGTGCTCATCAGCTCAGTCCGCCTTCTTCAGCTGCAAGACGATCGTGTTCGCGTACAGGCAGGCGCCCATCAGCAACGCGAAGTACACGAGGTCGCGAACGTCGATCACGCCTTTGCTGATGCTTTGGAAGTGCGTGAGGAACCCGAGGCTCGCGATCGCATCGACGAAAACTTGCGGGAGCCCCGCGAGCACGTTGAGCACCGGCTCGAAGCCCGCGAGCAGCAGCACGAACGACGCCATGAGAGAAATCACGAAGGCGATGACCTGGTTTTTCGTAACGGCGGAGACCAAGGAGCCCACGGCCAAGTATCCGCCCGCCGTGAGAATGCTGCCGATGTAGGCGGCGAAGATGATGCCGTTGTCCGGATCGCCCAAGTAGTTCACCGTGATCCAGATCGGGAACGTCAGCGCGATCGCGATGGCGGTGAACGCCCAGGCGGCGAGGAACTTGCCGAGAACCGCTTGCCAGATTTCGATCGGCAGCGTGAGTAGCAGCTCGATGCTGCCGGATTTCCGCTCCTCCGCCCAGAGCCGCATGCTGAGCGCTGGCACCAGGATCAAGAAAAGCCACGGATGCCAGGTGAAGAACGAATTGAGGTCGGCTTGGCCGCGCTCGTAGAAGCTGCCGAACGAGAACGTGAGCCAGCTCGCGGCGACTAGAAAGATCACGATGAATACGTAAGCGATCGGCGTAGCGAAGTAGCTCGCGAGCTCGCGCCGGAAGATGGCGGCAACCGAGCTCATGCCGTGGCTCCGCCGGTGACCGACCGGAACACCTCGTCGAGGCGGCCGGATTCGAGATGAAGCTCCGCGAGCTCCCAGCGCTGGGTGTCCGCGAGCGAATTGATCGCCGCGAGCGGTAGCTTGCCGCGGGCCGGGAACGCCGTGATGCGCCCGGTGTTCGAGTCGACCTCGGTGCTCTCCACCTCTTTCAGCCCCTCGATTGCCTTGCGCGCGGCAGCCACTTGGTCCGGTTTGGCGAGCTTGAGCGACACCGCGTTGTGGAACCGGGAGCGGGCCTCGAGCCCGTGCGGGGTGTCGTCCGCGAGGATCTTGCCGCGCGCGATGATGATCGCGCGATTGCAAACGGCCTCGACTTCTTCGAGGAGGTGCGTGGAGATCACGATGATCTTGTTCGGCGCCATGCGGCGGATGAGCTCACGCACCTCGTGCTTCTGATTGGGATCGAGGCCGTCGGTGGGCTCGTCCAGAATCAGCACTTCAGGATCGTGAAGGATCGCCTGCGCGAGCCCGACGCGGCGTTTGTAGCCCTTCGAGAGGGTGTCGATGGTCTGCTCGAGCACGCGCTCGAGATGTAACAGCGCGTAGATCTCGTCGAGCCGCTGCCGCCGTTTCTCGGGCCGCATGCCGCGCGCGGCCGCCACGAACTCGAGAAACGAGCGAGGTGTCATCTCCGGGTAGCTCGGCGCGCCCTCGGGCAAGTAGCCGAGGCGCCGTTTCGCCTCGGTGCCCTGCGACTCGATGTCGAACCCGCAAACCAGCGCGCGCCCCGACGTGGGCGGCAAAAAACCGGCGACGATTCGCATCGTGGTGGTCTTGCCGGCACCGTTCGGTCCCAAAAAGCCGAGCACCTCGCCCGGCTGCACGCGGAAGCTCAAGTCGTCGACGGCGCGAAGCCGTCCATACTGCTTGGTGAGACCGTGGCACTCGATCATGTGATATCAGTGGCGGATCAAATGGTTAAGCAGACCGCATAGCGGGCGAACAATTCTGCATACTGCGATTTTTCGTTTCAAGCATTCGTGCGTTAACTCTGCGCAATGATCCCTGGCGGCGCCGCGTCGATGTTGCCCTCATCGACATCGGCATGGTTGCCGAGTTCCGCCGGCACGGCTCCGCTCGAACGCCGTCGATCTGCGGACGCGAGGGCTCACCGCCTCCGGCCGGGCACATCGCGGGTGGCGCACCTGCCCCTCGCGGTGGCATTCTCGATCGGCACACGCCGGTTCGGCGCAACGACAGAAGCGCGAGGAGTCGCGACGGTTTGAGACGCGAGCTGTATCCACCGATCGAGCCGTTCGATCGCGGCATGCTGCCTGTCGACGGCGGCCATACGATCTATTACGAAGAGTCGGGCAACCCGAATGGCAAGCCGGCCGTGTTCGTCCACGGCGGGCCCGGCGGCGGAGGGGACGTCAACGCGCGGCGGTTCTTCGATCCACGCAACTATCGAATCGTCGTGTTCGATCAGCGCGGCTCGGGCCGCAGCAAGCCGCATGCGTCGCTCGAAGCAAATACCACGTGGCACTTGGTGTCCGACATGGAGCGCCTGCGCGAGCGTCTCGGCATCGAGCGCTGGCTGGTGTTCGGCGGCTCGTGGGGCAGCACCCTTGCGCTCGCCTATGCGCAGCGGCACCCGCGGGCCGTGAGCGAGCTCGTGCTGCGGGGCATCTTCCTGCTGCGCCGCTGGGAGCTCGAGTGGTTCTATCAGTGCGGCGCGAGCAGGCTCTTTCCGGAGCTCTGGCAGCAATTCTTGGCGCCGATCCCGGCGGGTGAGCGCGGCGACTTGCTCGCGGCCTATCATCGCCGGTTGGTAGGCGCCGGCGCGCGCGAGCAGCTCGAGGCGGCGCGCGCCTGGTCGATCTGGGAAGGAGCCACGAGCTCGCTCTGGCCGAATCCGGAGCGCGCCAACCAATTCGGCTCGCCGGAGTTCGCGCTCGCCTTTGCCCGAATCGAGGCGCACTACTTCGTGAACCGAGGTTTCTTCGAAAGCGAGGACCAGCTCTTGCGCGGCGTCGACCTCATCCGCTCGGTTCCCGGGGTGATCGTGCAGGGCCGTTACGACGTCGTTTGTCCGCCGCAGACGGCCTGGGACCTTCACGAGCGCTGGCCGGAGGCGGATCTCCGCATGGTGGGCGACGCCGGTCACTCCGCCTACGAGCCCGGCACCACGTCGGAGCTCGTAGCGGCCACGGACCGGTTCGCGGCGGGGGGCGCCCGATGAGCACGCTGGCGCTCGTCAATGCGCGGCTCGTGAACGAAGGGCGGATCGTCGATGCCGACGTCGTCATCCGCGGCGATCGCATCGAGCGAGTGGGCAAAGGACCGCTGCCTCAGGGCGCCGATGTCGTGGACCTTGCGGGCAAGCACCTGCTGCCCGGCGTCATCGACGATCAAGTGCACTGCCGCGAGCCCGGGCTTACCCACAAGGCCACGCTCGCCACGGAGTCGCTCGCCGCGATTTGCGGCGGCGTCACGAGCTTTCTCGACATGCCGAACACGCGGCCGCCGATCGTCGATCGAGCGCTGCTCGCCGGCAAGCGCCGGATCGCCGCGGCGTCGTGTTACGCGAACTACGGATTCTACTTGGGCGCGACCAACGACAATCTCGAGGAGATCAAGGCCGTCGGCCCGGAAGAAGCCTGCGGCATCAAAGTCTTCATGGGCGCGTCGACCGGCAACATGCTCGTCGACGACCAACGCACGCTCGAGGCGATTTTCGCCGGGGCTCGGCTGCCGATCGCAACGCATTGCGAAGACTCGCCGACCATCTGGGAGAACGAGCGCCGGTTCCGCGAGCGCTACGGCGATAACGTGCCCATCGAGGCGCATCCGCTGATTCGCTCGGTCGAAGCCTGCTACAAGTCCTCGTCGCTCGCCGTGGACCTCGCGCGCCGGCACGGCACGCGGCTGCACGTGTTGCACTTGAGCACCGCGCGCGAGCTGGAGCTGTTCGCGGCAGGTCCGATCTCCGGCAAACGCATCACGGCCGAGGTGTGCGTGCACCATTTGTGGTTCGAGGAGTCGAGCTACGCGACGCTGGGCGCGAAGATCAAGTGCAACCCGGCCATCAAGACGGCCGCGGACCGCGAGGCGTTGCGCGCCGCCGTGCGGGACGGGGTCATCGACGTGATCGCCACCGACCACGCGCCGCACACGCTCGAGGAGAAGGCGCGCCCGTATTTCGAGTCGCCGTCCGGCTTGCCGCTCGTGCAGCATTCGCTGCTCATGCTGCTCGAGCAGCACCGGGAGGGGCTGTTCAGCCTGGAACAGATCGTGGAAAAGACGGCGCACAACCCGGCGATCCTGTTCGGGATCGTCGACCGGGGCTTCGTTCGCGAAGGTCACTATGCCGATCTGGTCGCGGTCGATCTCGGCGGCTCTACCCGCGTCGACGCGAACCAGGTGCGCTACAAGTGCGGTTGGTCGCCGTTCGAAGGCACCGTGTTCCATTCGGCCGTGGAATTGACCGTACAAAACGGCGCCGTCGTTTACCGGGACGGTGCCCCGACCGGGGTCCGGGCGGCTCGCGCTCTCGAGTTCCGCGGCCGGGAGTGACGCCGCGCGCAGCCCGAGAGTGACGCATTACCTTGTCGGCGTTGCGTGCCTGTGCTGCACTGCTTTGGATGAACCGCACGCGTTCAAGGGTTATGGCGCTCGCTGCGATTGCCGCCGCCATGTCGTTGGCCGCGTGCGAGCGTTCGTCCGTACCGCCCCCCGCGGCACCCGCGCCTGCTGCACCGCCGACGGCCGCGCCGACCCGTGCGGCCGCCGCACCGGCGAGCGTGGCGTTGCTCGAGCAAGAGCTTGCCTACGGCGAGACGAAGAACCGAAATCTGGTCGGCTTCCTTGCCATGCCGGCCGACGCGGCGGAGCCGTTGCCCGCCCTGATCGTGATCCACGAGTGGTGGGGTCTGAATGACGAGATGAAGGCGGTTACTCGCCGCCTCGCCTCCGAAGGATACGTCGCGCTCGCCGTGGATCTGTTCGGGGGGGCCACCGCCAAGACGCCCGCGCAGGCCGAGAAGCTGATGACCGACGTATTCGCCGACCCGGAGGCTGCGCGCGTCAACTTGCGGCAGGCCTACGACTATCTCGACAAATACGCGTTCGCGCCGCGGATCGGTTCCATCGGCTGGTCTTTCGGCGGAGGATGGTCGCTCGAAGCGGTCTTGCAGCTCCCCGATCAGCTCGATGCAGCCGTCATGTTCTACGGCCCGCTGCAGACCGATGTCGCGAAGTTACAGTCGATCAACGTTCCTATCCTGGGCTTATACGGAGCGTTGGACGAGACCATTCCGGAGCGCGATACGCTTGCCTTCCGCGCGCTGCTCACCAGTCAGCTGCACAAGAACGCCAAGATTCTGATCTATCCGAAGGCGAAGCACGCGTTTGCGAGCGCTGGCGCCGACTATGACCCGGAGATCGCGGCGCGCGCGTGGACCGACACGCTGGCCTTCCTCGGCGAGAATCTGAAGCGGAAGCCCGCGCAGCCTTGAGGCACTAAGAAAAAAAAGAGGGCCGGGTGCCCGAACGTCCATATTCTTCAGTGCGAAGACATGTCCCTGTTCGCTGCCGGAAACCCCGGCCCCCCGAGTGACGGCCGTCCGACTCGGCCCAGCGGACCTCCACGGGGGGAGGAGTGGAGTCCGCTTGTCCTGACTATCTAGCCGCGAGCCTGCAACTCGTTGGTTGCGATCTCGAGCTTCGGCGTTGCGGCGCGCTTCAGATTCGCGTCGACCGTCGCCTTGATCTGCGCGCTGACCGAGCGCATATAGCTCTCGACCTCCGCGCGGTACGCTTGCGGCGCCGCTCTGGATGCCGCGGCATTACCATAAACAACGAACTCTTCGGTGGCTGAGGCCTGCTGAGCGAGCAGGCCCGCCGCCAGTCCGACCACCAGGGTTGCCCCCGGGCTCAGAAGTCTGCGTGTGGCCATACTCTCATCCTTTGGTTACGATTTTTCGACAACCCGATCTTCAATCGATCGGAAACTACTTGCGCCTACATATGCACGCTGCGTGCCAATTACAAGGTGGTGTTAAAACAATGACTTAAGTCCAAGGACGAACTAACGTAATTCCGTGATTTACGATTTTCCGTTGTAAATGACTACGACATTCCGTAAACTCACCGCATGTCGCTCGAAGACCGCTATCAATGGCTATTCCGTAAGTGCCCCGCGTTGATCGTGTCGCTCACCGAGGATGGATACTTCCTCGATGCCAGCGATACGTGGTTGCGCCGCTTCGGCTACACCCGTGACGAGATCACCACCGTGCGGCCGCAGGATCTCGCGAGCGCCGAAGCCGCCAAGCGGATCGTCGAGGAATACCTGCCGGTGCTGCGGCGCACGGGGCGGCTCGACAGCGTGCCCGTCGACCTCACGACCAAGCAGCGCGAGCGGGTGGACTGCCTCGCGAGCGCCATCGTGGAGCGAGGGGCAGCGGGGGACTACCTGAGAACGGTGGCCGTCTACACCGAGGTCGGGCAACAGGCCAGGATCGAGCAGCACTATCGCGAGCTCTATCGGGCGACCCCCGCGATGCTGCATACCGTCGACAGTGGCGGGCGAATCATCCACGTCAGCGACCGTTGGTTGGCGAAGCTCGGTTATCGGCGGGAAGAGGTTCTCGGCCGATTGATCACCGATTTCTACGTCAAGGAGACTCAGGACACGCTGGGCGGAGGACGCTTGCTCGACGTGATTGCTCACGGCGAGCTCGAGAACGAGCCGCGCAGTTATCTGACGAAGTCCGGCGAGGCCATCGAGGTGGTCGTCTCGGCGACGGCCGATCGCGACGCGAGCGGCGCGGTGCTGGCGCTGCTGGTGGCCTCGAAGGATGTTACGGAGCGCAACCGCGCCGAGCGGCAGTTGCGCGCTGCCTTCGAGGAAAACGCCCGGCTGCGCGAGGAGCTCGAACGGGAGCGCGACTATCTCCGCGAGGAGGTGGAAGTTCAGATGAATTTCGGGCGGATCATCGGCGAGAGCCCGGCGCTGCAGAAGATGCTCGCGCGGCTCGAAGCCGTGGCGCAGACGTCCGCGAGCGTGCTCATTCAAGGCGAGTCCGGCGTCGGCAAGGAGCTGGTTGCCCACGTCATCCATGCGCGCAGCCCACGCAGCCAGGGCCCGCTCGTCAAGGTGAATTGCGCCTCCATTCCGCACGAGCTCTTCGAGAGCGAGTTTTTCGGTCACGTGAAGGGCGCATTCACCGGCGCTCATCGCGACCGCGTGGGACGCTTCCAGCTTGCGGACGGCGGCACGATATTCCTCGACGAGGTGGGCGAAATTCCGCTCGACTTGCAGAGCAAGCTGCTGCGCGTGCTGCAAGAGAGCGAGTACGAGAGGGTGGGAGACGACCGTACCCACAGCGTGGACGTGCGAGTGATCGCGGCGACCAACAAGGACCTCGAGCGAGCGGTGGCCGAAGGCAAGTTCCGCGAGGATCTCTACTACCGCCTCAGCGTGTTCCCGATCGACGTGCCGCCGCTGCGCGAGCGCGGCGACGACGTGGTGCAGATTGCGAGTCACTTCCTCGAGCGCACCTGCCAACAATTCGGCCATCGGCCCCTGACGCTGTCGAAGCAACAGGCCGCGCTGCTCAAGCGCTACGACTGGCCCGGCAATATCCGGGAGCTCAAGAACGTGATCGAGCGCGCCGTGATCCTGTCGCGCGGGAAGGTGCTGCGGCTCGACCTCGCCATGACCGACATCCTGAGCCCCGCGGTCGCGCGCGAGGACCCGTCCACGCCGGGCGGAGGAACGCTTCTTACCGAGGCGGAGATCCAGGAGCTCGAGCGCAAGAACATGCTGCTCGCGCTTCAGCTAGCCGGCTGGCGCGTGTCCGGGCCCAATGGCGCGGCGAAGATGCTCGGCGTGAAACCCACCACACTTGCCGATCGAATGCGCAAGCTGCGAATCGCGAAGCCGCGCGACACTGCCTCGGCGTCTTGAGTCTTCGCTGATTCCTCAAAGGGTTGCGCCGCAAAGATCAGCCTGGTATACACCGTCATGGCCCCCATCGAGCCGGTGACTCCACGACGGCGGACGGTTCGCGACGGGCGTCGCACGAACGAAGAACAACAAGGCCCGGACATGTCCCATTTGGCCGAACGATTCGCAGAAGCGGTTCGGATCCTCGTGAGCGATGGACCGATAAAACACCGCCTGAGCCGCGCCTTTGCCGAGAACCTCGAGGGACTCGACCAGACTGCGCTGCCGGCGGGCCTGCGCCGCGAGTTCGGCGACCTCGAATCCGCGTTGAGCCGGATCGCTCCAGTGGGCACCGAGACTCGAGTGCGCGCCAACGTTCAGAAAATGTCGGCCGCGGAAGCGGGGCACCACGCGACGATCATCGTCAAGCTCTACGTCGAGCTCATGGGCCAGGCGGGCCGCGCCGAGCCTCTCAAGGTTGTCACCACCGACAAAAAGACCCCGCGCTACCTCGCCACCCGCTCCTGAACAAAATACGCGCCGGCGGCGCAGTTGCGACCCCGTTCAAGGAAATTCCTTGCCCGGCGGGGCGATACTTCGTCCGACCTAAGTTTCCATTCGACGAGCATGGCGGCGCCTTCGATCCCCAGGAACGCCGATCCCGACAGCGCGAGGGCCGTCGGTGACGGGTATGCGCCGTATGGCCAGTTGATCAAGATGCTCCTGCCAAGCGCCGGCAGCATCGCGATCTACGACTCCTCCCACGAAGTTCTCTGGTGTTCCGACGGTTATGCTCACCCGGACCTCCGTGCGCTGCTCGATCGGCTGAGCGCAGCCAGTCCCGAGACGCTGGCCGGCCGAGGCAGCGTCGAAATGACCGCGGGCGGAGTGCCGGCATTCGTCGCCGCCCTGAAGTCGGAGCACAGCCGTCCGTTGGGTGCGGTGGTCCTCGAGCTGCGCAACGATCAGGCGCCGCGCCAGACCGGCTCGCTGCTCTCCGGACTCTTGCGGCCGGTCTTGGACTGTCTCGAAAGCCGGTTGACCCTCGAAAACACCCTGCTGGGTGGCGATCGTGACGCCGCGGTCGACGGCGTCGACCTGCTGCTGTCGGTCGACGAGGACGATCGCGAGGATGCGGGCGCATTGCGCCGCCTCCTCAAGCAGTGCGTGACGGACCTGGGCTGCGTTCTGGGCGCATTGTCGATCCCCGACAAGAATCTCTCGATCTCGTGCGCTCCGGACGACTCGGTGAAGAGCTCGCAGCTGCTCGACCGTACGCAGCGGCATCTTCTTGCCTGGGCTCAGCTCAACAATCGCCCCATGGTCGTCAATCGCGTGGGCAGCGCGTCGGAAGTTGCGCCCTACAAGATCCTCACGTGCCCCATCCGCGATCTGCAAAGCCGTGTGGTGGGTATCGTCGCGCTGTTCCGTTCCACGGCGGCGCCGGACTTCGAGCTGCGCGACATCAGAATCCTCGAGTTCGTGAGCCGCAAGACCGTTGGCGTGCTCCGCAGTCAGCACGACGGGCTCACCGGCTTGATCAACCGTTTGATCTTCGAGCGCCGCGTCCGCTCGCTACTCGACGGATCGGATAGCGCGCCTCACTCGCTGCTCTACATCGACATCGACAAGCTCGAGGCCGTGAACCAGACATTCGGCTTGCACGCGGGGGATGAAGTGATCCGACGCGTTGCCGAAGTGATCGTGCGCGCGGCGGGCGATAACGCACTCGTGAGCCGCATAGGCGGGGATCGCTTTGCAGTGTTCCTGCCGGAGCGCAGCGCCGCGGAAGCCGACGAAGTGGGCTCGTTGATCATCGCGGCAACAGCGCGTTTGGGGTACATGAGCGGGGCGGACACGGTGCCCGTGTCGGTCAGCATTGGCGTGGTGGGGGCGACGCGGAGTGACCGCGTAGGTCACCTGCTGGCGTCTGCGGAGGTCGCGTGCAAACGCGCCAAGAGCCAGGGACGCAGCCGGCTCGTGGTGCACGACGAGGACACGGCCCTCTTGCCCGCGCGGCGGCGCGAGATGGTCGCGTGGGAGAGCCTGCAGGAGGCCTTCAAGACCAACGATTTTCGGCTCGAATCACAGCCGATCATGGGTCTTCGAGCGCCGCACGCGGAGCCGCTCGCCCATGAAGTCTTCATCAGGATGCGCAACGCCGGCGGCGAGCTCATCGCGGCCGACAAGTTCCTTGCGGCCGCCGAGCGCTACGAGCTCCTCCCCGCGCTCGACCGCTGGGTGCTTTGCACGCTTACCGAGATCGCGAAGACGTCGCCGCCGGAGGCGGCCCGCTGCCTCACCCTCAACGTATCCGCCCAATCATTGGCGAGCGGCAAATATGCAGCCTTTGCGCTGGAGCAGATCGAGCGGGCGGGACTATCGCCTTCGATGTTCTGCTTCGAGTTGAACGAGTCGGCGGCCGTGAGCCGCCTGAGTGAGGCGGAGCAGCTGATCCGCGAGTTGACTCGGGCCGGCAGCAAGATCGCGCTCGACGACTTCGGCTATGGCTTGAGCTCGCTCGCGCATCTGAAACGCTTGCCGGTTCAATACCTGAAGATCGACGGACGCTTCGTCCGCAGGATTCTCGACGACCGAGTGGCCGAGTCGATCGTGTCCGGCATCGCGCGCGCCGCGAAGACGCTCGGGGTCGGCGTCATCGCCGAGCATGTCGAGAACGCAGCCCTCGCCGACAAGCTCCGCGAGCTCGACGTCGAGTACGGCCAAGGGTTCCACCTCGGCCGCCCGCGTCCGCTTCTCAAGGTCGTCGAGGAGCGCGCGCCAATGGTTGCGGTCCGCTCGGGCGGTTCCTGAGCCGCAACCCGCCGACGCAGTTCACATATGCTCGGACGCCCGCGGTCCTATAATCGCGCCCATTACGTCAAGTATCAGAGTTGACGATGCGAACAGCGGTGGCAATCGCGATCCTCCTCGGCTGCGCGACCGCGGCGGCTGCAGAGACGGCATGGGTGACGGACAGCTTGCGGCTCGGCTTGTACGCGGAGCCGGACGCGAGCGGCGCGCCGTCGCAAAATCTCACGAGCGGCACCGCACTCGAGGTGCTCGAGCGGACACAAGGATATGCCCGAGTGCGCACCGCCGCCGGCAGCGAGGGCTGGGTCAAATCCGCCTATCTCGTGGATGAGAAGCCGGCGGCGCTGCGCGTCGCGGAGCTCGAGGCCGAGCTTGCCAGTTTGCGCACCGACGCTGACCGCGCGCGCGCGGCGCGCGTGAGCGCCGAGGACGAGCTGCACCGGCTCGGCAAGCAGGTCGCCGCCACCAGCGGCTCCAGCGAAGCGATTCAGGATATCCTCGGCAGGCTCAAGCAGGAGAACGAGGCCTACGAAGCGCGGCTCGACAGCTACCGATGGAGCTTGCCGCTGCCGTGGGTGGCCGCGGCGCTGCTCGTCGCGCTCGTAGCCGGCTTCGTCGGCGGACTATGGTGGCTCGACGCGTTGATACGTCGGCGCCATGGAGGTTTTCGCGTCTACTGAGACGCGTCGCCGCTTCTTCTCGATCTCGCGCCAGTGCTGGAGGCGCGCTCCCAGCAACACCGCCAGCAAGAACGCATAAAGCAGGGGTTCGGAGACGTCCAACTTCACCTGCCACCAGAAGTGAACGACGCCCAGCACGGCGATCGGATAGACGAGCCGATGCAACCTTCCCCAATTGCGGCCGAGGCGCTTTTGCATGGCGTTGGTCGAGGTCGCCGCGAGCGGGATCATCATGAGCAGCGCCGCGAATCCGACGGTGATGTACGGCCGCTCCGCGATGTCCTCGAGGATCGTTCCCCACTCCATCGCGCGGTCGAGAAACAGATACGTGAGGAAGTGCAAGACGAGGTAGAAAAACGCGAATAGTCCGAGCAGCCGGCGGAAAGCGATCAGCCGATTGATTCCGGTGGAGCGCCGGATCGGCGTGATGCACAGCGTGAGCAGCACCAGGTTCAGCGCGGTCTTGCCGAAGACTTCCAGCACCTCTTGCACGGGGTCGCCGCCGAGTGTCATTCCCTCGGCGCCCACCGCTCGCAGAACGAGCAGCGCGAGCGGCGCGAGGCAGCCCGCCCAGACGAATACCTTGAAGATGGCGACGCGGCGGGTCATTGGATCCGGGGCGGCGGCGGCGCGACGGCCCGGCCGAGTCTAATAGTTCCTCGCCAAATCCATGCCGGTGTACAGGTCCGCGACCTGATCCCCATAGCCGTTGAACATCTGTGTCGCGATTCTCGAAGGCAACAGGCTTCCGGTGAGCCGCCGTTCGGCGGCTTGGCTCCAGCGCGGATGACTGACCTTCGGGTTGACGTTGGAATAGAAGCCGTACTCGCCCGGCGCCGCCATGTTCCAACTCGTCTGCGGCTGGGTCTCGGTGAAATGAATGCGGACGATCGACTTGCAGCCTTTGAATCCGTATTTCCAGGGCACCACGAGCCGCAGTGGCGCGCCGTTCTGGTTCGGCAGCACCTTGCCGTACAACCCAACCGCCATCAGAGCGAGCGGGTGCATTGCCTCGTCGATGCGCAGCCCTTCGCGGTACGGCCACTTGAGGACGGGATAGCGGACGCCCGGCATTTGGTCGCGGTCGTTGAGCGTGAAGAATTGCACGTATTTCGCCTTGGACGTCGGCTGGAAGCGCTTCAGCAGGTCGCCGAGGGGGAAACCGACCCAAGGAACCACGTACGACCACGCCTCGACGCAGCGCATGCGGTAGATCCGCTCTTCGAGCGTATGGGGGGCCAAGATGTCCTCGAGCGTGAACGTGCCGAGCTTCTCCGCTTCGCCCGTCACCTCCACCGACCAGGGCTTGGTCTTCAAGGTGCCGGCGTTCTTCGAAGGGTCGTCCTTGTCGGTGCCGAACTCGTAGTAGTTGTTGTAGGTCGTGATGACTTCGTACGGCGACGGCTTCTCGTCGCCCGAGCCGGGCCACTTCTTCAAGCCCGCGAACTCGCCGCCCGAGGGCAGCGTTGCCGCCTCGCTCTCGCCGATCGCTCCGACGAGTCCGGCTGCGACCGCCGCCTTCAAGAGGTCCCGGCGGGCCAAGAAGACGCTCTCTGACGTGATCTCGGAGGATTTGATTCCAGGGTGAATTCTATTGGCCATGCTCGCACCTTCTCAGTCGAATACGGTTTCGGACGCGGCGACCGATTAAAGGTTGCATCGCGAAGGCGACTGCACCAACATCGTGCAACGCGCGGTCCGAGTTCGTAGAATACGCCCGCAGAAGAAATACGCCAAAGCGTTTGCCGCCGGCGCCGCTCCGAATGACCCAATCGCAAGGGGGCCCGAATGAAGTTGATTACGGCCGTAGTGAAACCGTTCCGCCTCGACGACGTGCGCAATGCGCTCGCCGAGGTCGGGGTACAGGGAATGACCGTGACGGAAGTGAAGGGCTTCGGCCGCCAGCGTGGGCACACCGAGCTCTACCGCGGCGCGGAATACGTCGTCGACTTCTTGCCGAAAGTGAAGGTGGAGGTCGCGGTCAGCGACGAGCTCGTCGAGCGCGCAATCGAGGCGATCATCGAGGCCGCGAAGACCGGCAAGGTCGGCGACGGCAAGATCTTCGTCACGGCGCTCGAGCAGGTCTACCGAATCCGCACCGGCGAGACCGGAGACCAAGCGATTTAGCACCGGTTCCGACAACCAAGCCTCGAACAACAAAGTCGCTACCACCGGGGGGAGAAGCGATGCGATCAACGATCTCGACCAGGGTCGCCGGCGGTCTCGGCGCGGCGCTTGCGCCGGCGCTCGGCCATGCGCAGGCGGCAACCGCAAATACGGGCGATAGCGCCTGGCTGCTCACCGCCACGGCGCTCGTGCTGTTGATGACGCTGCCGGGCCTCGCGCTCTTCTACGGTGGGCTCGTGAGGAGCCGCAACGTTCTGTCCGTGCTCATGCAGTGCTTCGCGCTCTGCTGCCTGGTTTCGATCCTTTGGCTGGTGTTCGGCTATTCCGCCGCTTTCACCGACGGGCATGGCGGCCTGCTCGGCGGATTCGGCAAGATGTGGCTCCGCGGTGTAGAGCTCTCGACCGTCAGTGGAACGATCCCCGAGAGCGTCTGGGTGATGTTCCAGCTGACGTTCGCGATCATCACGCCGGCGCTCATCGTCGGCGCATTCGCCGAGCGCACCCGGTTCGCGCCGATGCTGCTGTTCTCGGCGCTGTGGCTCGCAATCGTCTATGTGCCGGTGGCGCATTGGGTTTGGGGCGGTGGATGGCTGCAAGCCATGGGGTTCCGCGACTTCGCCGGCGGCGCCGTGGTGCACGTGAACGCGGGCGTCGCGGCGCTCGTGTCCGCGCTCGTGATCGGCAATCGGTCCGGTTTCCCTGCCACCCCGATGCCTCCGCACAACCTCACCATGACCGTGATCGGCGCCTCGCTGCTCTGGGTCGGCTGGTTCGGTTTCAACGCGGGCAGCGCGGTCGCCGCAAACGGCTCGGCCGGCATGGCAATGCTCGTGACCCACATGGCGGCCGCCGCCGGCGCGCTCGCGTGGATGACGCTCGAGTGGATCAAGTTTCGTAAACCGAGCGTGCTCGGAATCGTGACGGGGATGGTGGCCGGCCTCGGCACCATTACCCCGGCCTCGGGCTATGTCGGGCCGATGGGCGGACTCTTGATCGGCCTCCTGGCCGGCGTGGTCTGCTTCTTCGCCACCCAGTTCATGAAGCGCACGCTGAAGATCGACGATTCCCTCGACGTGTTTCCGGTCCACGGCGTCGGCGGGTTCACGGGCTTGTTGCTCACTGCGATCTTCTCGGCCACGTCGCTCGACGGCCTCGGCTTGCCCGACGGCGTATCCGTGGGCAAGCAGCTCCTGACCCAAGCGATCGGCGCGTTCGCGACGCTCGCCTGGTGCGGGGTGGCAACGTTCGTGCTGCTCAAGCTCGTGAACGCGGTCATGCCGCTGCGCGTCACGGCGGAGCAGGAGAACGAGGGGCTCGACCTCGTGCTCCACGAGGAGCGCGGCTACAGCCTCTAGACGTCAGGCGGCCGCGGGGAGCCGGTCGAGCGGGAACTTGAGGACCACCTCGAGCCCGCCTTCCGGCCGGTTGAGCGCTCGCACGCTACCCCGGTGCAGCTCCGTCACGCGCGCGGTGATCGCGAGCCCGATGCCCTGGCCGTCTTGGCGGTGGTCGCGGCTCTGATCGGTGCGATAGAACGGCTCGAAGATGCGCGCCAGATCCTCGGGCGCTACGCCGGGACCCCGGTCGAGCACGCGCACGGCGGCTTCGCGGGCGTTCGCCTCGAGGCGCACCTCGATGGGCTGTGCCGGATCCGAGTACACCAATGCGTTGCGGATCACGTTCTCGACCGCGCTCTTCAGGCCGTCCGGGTCGCCGAGCAGGCTGACCTCGCCGGTCGTCGAGTACTCGACTTTCGTCTGCGGATGCTCGTAGCGGGCGTCGTCGACCACTTCACCGACCAGCGTGTCGAGCCGCACGATGTCGCGGCGCGGCTCGGTCGCCGTGCGCAGCCGCGTGAGCGTCATGACTTGACCCACGAGGGCATCGAGCCGCTCGGCTTCGCGCTCGATTCGCGCGAGGTCGGTTTGCGCCGCCTGGTTGGCGCGGCGCTGGGCGAGCGCGAGCGCCATGCGGATCCGGGCGAGCGGCGAGCGCAGCTCGTGCGACACGTCGCGGAGCAGGGTCTCCTTGTCCGTCACGAGCGCCTGGATGCGCTCGGCCATCTTGTCGAAGTCGCGCGCGAGCGTGCCGACCTCGTCCTTGCGGCGCGTGAACGGCTGTCCGACGCGCGCGTCGAGCGCGCCGGACCCGAGCGCGAGGCTCGCTTTCTGGAGCCGCGCGATCGGCGACGAAAGATAACGCGCGAGCATCAGCGCCATCGCAGCGGTCGCCAGCAATCCGATGGTGATGACCGAAACGAGCGTGCCGGGCCACATCATCACGCCCAACCACGTGAACGGCGCGGGCGAGAACCACACCCGGTACTCCTCGTCGTTCGGGCCGATCAATTGCGTCGTCCACTGCAGAGGCCGAAGGTTCGGCGGAGGCGGCGAGGGGCGAAACGGCCTCGTGGAGAGCAGCCGCGCGAGCTCGCGCGGCGTTGCACGGCCGAGCAACTCGTCGCCGCGCTCGTTCATGACGAACACCACGGTGCCGGGGGCCACGCGCGGGTGTTGGTAGAGCCACTGCTTCAGCTCCCGCTCGCCGCCGTGTGACAGCGCCGAGGCCATCTGGTCGACGATCTTCTCGCGGCCGGCGACGTTCACTTGCTCGAATACCTGGTTCGCCACGCGAAAGCTGACGTACACCGTGCCGACGACCGTCACGGTCATCGCCACCGTGAAGGACATGAAGATTTTCCAGAACAGTCCCACGCCTATCCCCCCGGAGGCACGAGCACGTAGCCGCTCCCGCGAATGCTGCGGATCACCACGTCGTCTTGCGCGTCCCCACCGACCTTGCGGCGGAGGTTGCTGATGTGCGTGTCGAGGCTGCGATCGTCTGGAAGCAGTTGACGCCCGAGCGCCGTGCGCGTCAACGACTCGCGCGACACGACTTCGCCGGGCGCCCGCATGAGCGTCACGAGAATCACGAACTCTGCGTTCGTGAGCTTGAGCGACTGATCGCCGAGCCACGCTTCGCGGCGCGGCAGATTAGCCTTGAGCTTGCCGACCGTGATCTCCGCCACTTCGTCGCTCTCGGGCTCCGTGGTGCGCCGCAGGATCGCCTTCACGCGCGCGAGCAGCTCGCGCGGGTTGAACGGCTTCGGCAGATAGTCGTCGGCGCCGAGGTCGAGCCCCACGATCCGATCGACGTCGTCGCCGCGCGCGGTGAGCATGAGCACGGGAGTGCGGGCGCCGGATTCGCGGAGCTGCTTCAGCACGTCGAACCCCGAGAGTCCGGGCAGCATCACGTCCAAGATGATGAGGTCGTAGTTCTCGCGCTGCGCGTTGCGCAGCCCCTGTATCCCGGTGGCGACCGTAGTCAGCTCGATGCCTTCCGGCGCGAGGTACTCGACGAGCATCTCCGCGAGACGCTGGTCGTCATCGATCATCAATAGGCGGTGCTCTGCCACGCTGCTGCCCTCGCGAGTCGAAAAAGTGCCACAAAAGCCCGGCCGGCCAAAGCTTTGCGCCGGATACCCTGACAAATATTGAGACTAACCGCGGAGATTAGCCGCGTTTCGCCGCGGACGCTACGACAAGAGATCGAGTTGACCGCCGGGGGGCGGCGGCCGTCGAAACGAACTCGTGTTCAAACTCGTCTCCGCGTCGAGACCGTGTGCGCGGCGCGCCCGCTCGAAGCGCGCCCGCAACAGCTGGGCGAAGGGCCCCGCCCCGCGCTGCCGATTGTGAAACGTGGAGTCGTAGAGCGCGCCGCCGTGCATCTGCCGGATGAGGCTCAATACGTGGTCCGCGCGCTCCGGGTAGTGCTCGCGAAGCCATTCCTCGAACAGCGCCTTGACCTCGTGCGGCAGCCGCAAGAGCACGTACCCCGCGGACCGCGCTCCGCTCTCCGCGGAACGCTCGAGGATCGCTTCGAGCTCGTGGTCGTTGAGCGCCGGGATCATGGGCGCCGCCATGACGCCCGCCGGTATTCCGTGAGCCGACAGCTCGCGGATCACGTGCAACCGCTCCTTCGGTCCGGCCGTCCTCGGCTCGAGGCGGCGTTTGAGGTCGTCGTCGAGCGTGGTCACGCTGACGAAGACGGCTGCGAGCCCGTCGGCCGCGAGCTGCTCGAGCAAGTTGAGGTCACGGAGCACCGCGCCGCTCTTGGTGACGATCGTGAGCGGATGCTTGAGGCGCAGCAGCAGCTCGAGGATGCCGCGCGTTATCCCGAGCCGGCGCTCCACGGGCTGATAAGGGTCGGTGTTGGTGCCGAGCGCGATCGGGCTCACCACGTAGCTGGGCCGCGCGAGCTCCGCCTCGAGCAGCTCGACGGCGTTTGGTTTGTAGAAGATCTGCGTCTCGAAGTCGCGTCCCGGGGACAGGTCGAGATAGGAGTGAGTCTGCCGCGCGTAACAGTAGATACAGCCGTGCTCGCAGCCGCGGTACGGATTGATCGACTGGCTGAAGCCGATGTCCGGCGAGTCGTTCCGCGCGATGATCGTGCGTGCGTGATCGACGTGGAGCTCGGTGCGCGGCGCGCTGGGTGCGTCACCCTCGAGCGCGTCGGTATTCGCCGTCTCGGCGTCGAGCTCGGTCGTGTGGCGTGCGAATCGCCCTTCGCGATTCGAGAGTGCGCCTCGGCCCTTGGTCTTGATCGTGTGCTCCGCCATCCCTGCCTCGCGAAACCGCGCGCGCGCCGCGCCGGCCGCTCGTAGCTTGGCATAAACGGCCCCACGAATCGCAACGGAGCCGCCGCTTCGTCAGCGGCCGGCGATAACCTCGAGCACGGCGCTGCCCACGAAGCGGCCGTGCGCGAGATCGTCGAGCGCTTCGTTGGCCGCTTCGAGCGGATAGCTCCGGGTTTGCACGTGGAACGGCTCGGCCACGGCGAGCTCGAGGAAGGCCTCGGCGTCGGCGCGCGTAAGATTCGCGACCGAGCGCACCTGTCGCTCCCCCCAGAGCAGCGAGTACGGAAACCGCGGAATATCCGACATGTGGATCCCAGCACACACCACGCTGCCGCCCTTGCGAACCGCCGCCAGCGCCGCCGGCACGAGGTCGCCGACCGGAGCGAACAGTATCGCCGCGTCGAGCGAGCCGGGGCGCGCTTCGTCCGAGCCGCCCGCCCATGACGCGCCGAGCGAGCGCGCCGCATCCTGCGCCGGGCGGTCGCCGGGGCGCGTGAAAGCGGCGAATTCGCGTCCGGTGCGCCGCAACGCTTGCGCGAGGAGATACGCGGCGGCGCCGAACCCGAACAGCCCGATCTGCCCGGCATCGCCGCAGCAGCCGAGTGCGCGGTAGCCGATGGCGCCGGCGCACAAGAGCGGCGCGAGCTTGACGGCCGGAGCATCGGTGCGGAGCGGCAGACAAAAGCGAGCGTCGGCGGCGACCAGCTCCGCGTAGCCGCCGGGCAGCGTATAGCCCGTGAAGCGTGCTGCATCGCAGAGGTTCTCACGACGCGAGCGGCAGTAGCCGCAGGCGCCGCACGCGAATCCGAGCCACGACACGCCGACGCGGGTTCCTTCGGCGAGTCGCCCGGAACGGCTTTCGACGACGGTGCCAACGATTTGGTGCCCCGGAATCAACGGCTGCGGGATGTCCTCGAGCTCGCCTTGCACGAGGTGCAGATCCGTGCGGCACACCGCGCAGGCCTCGACCGCGATCACCACTTCACCGCTCGCGGCCGCCGGGCGCGGCACGTCACGCAGCGCCAGCGGCCGGCGCGGCGTGTCGAGCACCATTGCCCGCATGGAGCGTCCTAGGCCGCCGAGCCGCGAGGGCGGCGTCGTCGGTGCGCGGCCGCTGCGAGCACGAGCAGCGACAACCAGGTCAGCGCACCGCCGCCTCCCGCTTCCGGCGGGGCGCTCACGTTCACGGCAATGGCCAAGCTGTTGTCCGCGGGATTGCTGTCGGAGTCCACGGAGGAGGCGGTCACCGAAACCTGCTGCGTGCCGGCGGCGACTCCGGTAACCGTGAGCGTGAGCGCGAGCTGACCCCGCGGCGACACCACCTGCGGCGGACAGGTGATGGATTGGCCGGCAATCGTGCACGCGGCGCCCGCGACCGCGGCTTGCTCGGCGCGCAGTCCGGGGCTCAGGGTTGCCACCAGCTCCACCCCGCTGGCGCCGACGTCCGCCCGGTTCTCCACGTTCGCGACGAGCGTCAACTGTGCGTTCGCCTGCACGTTGCCCGGATTGGCGGCGAGCGCCAGGTCGACGATCGGCAGCACGCTGACGACGTCGGCGAGCGAGTTGTTGCCGGTCGCGCGGTCGTCGGGCGACGTGGCCGCCGCGCTCACCGCGTAGTCGCCGGGCGTGTCCGCGCGGAGCGGCACGCTCACTTGTCGCGAGGCGCCCGCCGCAATGTCGCCCAGCGCGCAATCGACGCGTCCGCCATTTGCCGAGCAGCCCTCCGGGGCCGTCTCCATCTGCAGCCCGTCTGCCAGCGTGACGGACACGCGGCTCGCACGCGCGGGCTCCGAGCCGAGATTGGCGACCGTCAAGACGTAAGCGAAAAGTGCGCCCACGGGGACGTGCTGCTGCGGCTGCGGCGTGGACAAGACGAGGTCCGGGGCGACGACCGGCGTGAGACACGACACCGCCGCCAGCTTTCTCTGCATCTGCGCGATGCTGCACTCCGAGAACCGGTCGGACCCGCTGATGGTGGGCGCCATGAGAAAGTCGGGCGGCGTGGCCGAGCAAGCCGACCCCGCCTCGGTGTCGTGAGGCGCCCCGAACGTGTGGCCTATCTCGTGCGCGGCCACGAGGCTGTCCATCGTCGGGCCGCGGCGCGCCTCGCTCAGCGCGGCGGCAAAGCTCCGGTGCAGAGGATCGGACGAGCTCCGTCTGCCGCAGACGCCGCCCATGAACGCGATGCCCGCGGTCGTGCCGTCCAAGTTCTTGCCCGTGAACAAGTGGGTCAAGCCGAGTGCGTCCTGCGCCGGAGTTTCGCCCCGGTGAACGGCGACCTCGTCCAGCAGCGCGCTCGCGCTCGTCTTGGTGAACGGATCGGAGTCGTCGGTGAACACGTCGACCTTCGCCGCGGTGATCTGCACGCCCACTTGCTCGCTGAAGATGCCGTCGACGTTGTTGATCCGCGTGAGCAGCGCGCTCGACGCCGCCGAGCCGAAGCTGGTGCTGAACTCGAAGTCCGCGAGCACGCCGACGTCGAGATTGCGCGCGGCGCCCTGCTGCTCGAGGGGCTCGAGCTCCTTCGCGAGCATCGCAAGCGCCTCGCCCGCCTCCATGCGGGACTCTCCCGCGGCGCAAGTCACCGCCACAGGGTCGATATAGACGTCGGCGAGCCTGTAGATCTTGGGTTGCGGTCCGCCGCCCTCGACGACGCTGTCGTCGGCGCGCTCGAGCGCATAGATCTCCGAGCCGTCGGCGATCAGTCCCGCCGGACCGGCAGGTGTCAGCACGATGCGCGCCCAGGAGTCTGGGCGCCCGGCGAGCTTGCCGCGATAGGCTGCACCTGCGTCGCGGCCCAGTCGGCCGGCGAATGACTGAAGGCGGGCGTTCGGCTCGAGCACCACCACGAACTCGCGGCCGAGCGCGATGAAACGCAGATCTACGATTCCGGGAGCCGTGGGCTTGGAGGAGGCGGCAAAGACGCGCGTTTCGACGGCGTAGTCGCGGAGGGGCTCCGAGTACTGGACTGCAACATTGTCCGCAGCGGCCGCGACTCCTGTCACGGCACAACACAACGCGGCAAACGACGGTGCAAGTCTCGCCATCAGGCCGCTAGGGTTCCTCCGGAGCTCGCGAATTCCGCAAGGGGAGCGTACCGCGTTAGCCGCGACTCAGTCGAGTGGCTAACGACATCCGGATCAGTTGCCGTCGTCCGAGCCTTGCTCGGCCTCTTCCTTGGAGACGTAGTAGCGGAACAGGTGAGTGAAGCGAACGCCGCTGGTAGCCACGGGCTCGCCGTCGACCAACCGCGGCCGGAAGTGAGTCTCGCGCAGCCGGCGCGCAAAGCGGCTTTCGATCGGCGACAGCGGCGCCTCGCGCCCCACGAGCGACACGTTGAACGTGCGGCCGTCGGCGGCGACGTCGAAACGCGCTTCGATTTGCGCCCACGCGTACGGGCGGCGCGAGCGCTCGCCGCGGTCGACCGCGTCGAGCGGCGCGACGAAATCGAGCAGCGCCGGCTTGGCGAAGAGATTTTGCACGTCGGCATCCGGTTTCGCGGCAATGGCGTCCCACGCCTGCTTGTAATAGAGGCGCGCGTCCTCGGCGTTCCCCGTGACGATGGCCCAATCGCCGAGAGCGGCGAGCGACAAGCCGCGCTCGAGCGGATCCGCATCCGGGTTCTGCTCGAGCACCGCCTCCAGCCGGTCGTGCGCCTCCGCCGTCTCGCCCTGCGTGGTCAGCAAGTCGATCTTCGCGAGCTGGCGCAGCGGGTTCATGAGCTGCGGGTCGTTCGGCGCGAGCTGCGACTCCTGCGACTTCAACACTTGCGCGTACTGCTCCCTCGCGCTCTCCGTGAGCCGCGAGCGCTGATAGTAGTCGGCGAGCTGATAGCGGAACGGGAACACGCGAGGGTCGTTGGCGCCGAAGCGCTTCACCGCGTTGTCGAGCCGCTCGAGCTGCATCCGCCGAGCTTCTACCGTGTCGCCGAGACCCAAATACGCGGTCGTGAGATCGTCGATCACGCCCGATTGCTCGACGTTGAAAAGCCCGAGGTTGCGTTGGCTCACGTTTTGGGCCTGTTCGAGAACCGTGATCGCTTGCGGGTAGCGCGCCTCTTTGATGTAGGCGCGGCCGAGTCCGCGATAGGGCTCGACGAGGGAGATCGAGAACTCGCCCTCGGCCTTCTCCACGATCTCGATCGCTTTCAAGAGATTGCTCTCGGCCGGATCGAGGCGCTTGAGCTCGATCTGAATCAGCGCGAGCACGGTGAGATCCTTCGCGTAGTCGGCGTCGCGCTGGGTTTGATCCTGCCTCGCGACTACCGTCTCGGCGGGATTGAGGGCGGCGTCGAAATCCCGGGCCCCCGCGAGGGCGTCGCGTGCGCGGCGCAAGGACTGAAGCTGTCCGGGATCCTCCGAGAAGAGCGGCGCGGGTTGTTGTGCCGCGGCCGTCCCCGCCGCGAGGGACGCGGCGAGAGCGATTGCCGCGGCGCTAGCCCTCCGGCTTACCGACTTCCGCCAGCGCATCCGGCGAGTACCTATAGTTGAACTGCAACGCGAGCCCCGCCGCCGGCACGACCGCGCCGTCGACGATCTGCGGCCTGAAGCGCGAACGCCGTACGTGCCGAAGCACGGCTTCGTCCTTGAGGCCGGGCGGCTCCGACTCGACGATCGTCACGTTGGTGCTGTGGCCTCCTGCATCGAGGTCGAAGCGCACGAGCACGTGGCCCATCGGCGCTTGGGGATCTTGGCTCAGGCCGCGCTGGCTGATCGGCTCGCGGAGCACGTAGATCGGCCCCTTGAACCAGGCGGTGCGAAGGTCGGAGCCGTTCGGAGCCTCGCCGAGCAGCTGCCAGGCGCGCCGGTATTCCGCGCCGTCGTAGTCGACCTTGCTGAAGGCGGTCTCCCAATCGCCGAGATCGCGCAGCACCTCGGCGATCGCGAGCGGGTCACGCTGCGGTTGCGCGAGCAGCAGCGTGAGCGCGTCGTGCAGCGAGCTCGCGCCTTGACCTTCGGGTATGCGTTGCACGCGGAAGCTGTTGCCGATGCCGAGCAGCGCGCGCACCTGGCGCACGTCGTCCTTGCCGTAGGTGTCGCGGATCGTGCGCACGGCTCGCATGTACTGGTCGCGCTCCTCTTGATAGCGGCCGCTGTCGCGCAACCACGCCGCATACTTGTAGAGCGCCTCGAGCGCCTCGGGCGACTCAGGCGCCCGGTTGCGCTCGACGAGCCGCAGCGCCTCGAGCTGCTGCTGATCGGCTTGCAGGGGTTGATTCATGCTGAGCAACGACTGGGTCATCCGGTCGATCAGCGGAATCTGCTCCTCGTTCAGCAGGCCAAACGCCCGCCTGTTCAGCGTGCGCGCCTCGCCGTAGGCGGAGACGGCCTTCAGATCGTCGCCGGAGTCGTGAAAAGTATCGCCGAGACCGGTGAGCGGCGGGATCACGAGCGCGGACAAGGCGCCGTCGATGGAGCGGTAGATGTCGATCGCCGCGAGAAAGCTCTTCTCGGCGTCGTCGTAGCTCTTGGCGAGCCGTTGGGCGTCGCCGACGTCGGTGTACGCCTTCGCCATCTCCACGCTGTTCCTGCCGAACTCGCGCTCGGTGAGCTTCAGCATCTGCGCGCCGACCGGCAGCGCGTCTTGGTATTTCTGATCGCTCACGAGCTGAGAGAATTGGAGAGTCGCCTCGACCCGGCTCACGAGCGCTTCGCGGGCGAGCGCGGACTGTGTTGCTTCGTTCGCCGGAGGCTCGGCGGCCGCTTCGCTTGGCGGAGGCGCCTCGGTGACGCCGGGCGCGCCCTGTCCGGAGGCGCGCACCGTGGCGAGACAGACGACGATTGCGCACGGCAAGACGGCGCGCATGCGCCCGCCGAACAAGCCGCGCTGCATACTTCCGCGGAACGAAGGCATCGAGATCATTCTATCCTCAAACCGGACCGGAATAGTCCGCCCGGAATAGTCCGATCGCCGGCGCGGAGACCGTAGGGATCATCCGGAAAAATCGCGGTGCGGGCCGTCGTGGGTTAGTACCGCGGCCGCCGTCGAACGTTCACGACTCCGTGTTTCACGGCGTTCCTTGAGTCTATAATGAAGCGTTCCAGAGGGGGTGTAGGCCGATGGATTGCGCTTTGTGTGGTCGTCGTCGCGTCTCCGCAGAAAAGGCCGCATCGTGGCGCGCACGCGCCGCTCGCGCGCAGCGATACGAAGCCGCCCGCCGCTGTTGAACGTTGCCCGCCCCTGTCGGTCACAACCCACTGACGCTCGCTAGCAGAGCGAAGTCCCGGGCAACCGCCTGATGGAACCTACCAACACCTCCGCAACGGAATTCTTCCATCACGTCGTCGATTGCCAGTGGGCGTGTCCGGCGCACACCGACGTGCCGCAATACATACGCCTGATCGCGCAGGGTCGATTCGACGACGCCTACCTGCTGAACCGTCAATCGAACGTCTTCCCCGGGATTCTGGGACGGGTCTGCGACCGGCCGTGCGAGCCGGCCTGCCGGCGCGGCCGCGTCGAGGACAAGCCCGTCGCGATCTGCCGCTTGAAGCGCGTGGCCGCGGACAACCGCGGTGACATAACGGCGCGCTTGCCGCAGGCGCCCCGCGTGAAGAACGGCAAGCGCGTCGCGTTGATCGGCGCCGGCTGCGCATCGCTCACGGTGGCGAACGACCTCGCGCCCATGGGCTACGACTGCGTGATCTTCGAGGCGCTCGAGCAGCCCGGCGGCTTGATGCGCACGAACATCCCGGCTTTCCGCCTGCCGGGCGATGTGCTCGACGACGAGATCGGCTACATCGTCGACATGGGCGTCGACCTGCGATTGGGCACGCCGGTCGAGAGCATGCGGGCCCTGCTCGCCGAAGGTTTCGACGCGGTGTTCGTCGGCAGCGGCGCGCCGAAGGGCAAGGATCTGGAGCTACCCGGCCGCCGCGACAGCGACCGGATTCACATCGGCATCGATTGGCTCGGCTCGATCGCCTTCGGCCACACCGATTCGGTCGGGGAGCGAGTCCTGATCATCGGTGTGGGCAACACCGCAATGGACTGCTGCCGCAGCTCGCTCAGGCTGGGCGCTAAAGACGTCAAGGTCATCGCGCGTAAGCCGCGTCGCTTCTTCAAGGCTTCCGATTGGGAGCTCGAGGACGCCGAGGAGGAGCGCGTGGAGATCGTCGTAAACCATTCGCCGAAGGCGTTCGTCATCGACAACGGCAAGCTCGTAGGCATGCGGTTCGACGAGCTCGAGTATCAGCTCGACGCCGCGGGCGAGATCGTCGATACCAAGGTCTTGCGCGAAGTGCTGCTGCCGTGCGACGACGTGGTGCTCGCGATCGGCCAGGAGAACGCGTTTCCATGGATCGAGCGCGACTTGGGGCTCACGTTCGACAAGTACAACGTGCCGGTGGTCGATCACGCCACGTTCCAGTCCACGCGGCCCGGTGTTTTCTTCGGCGGCGATGCCGCCTTCGGACCGAAGAACATCATCTGGGCCGTGGAGCACGGCCACCAGGCGGCCATCTCGATTCACAAGCACTGCGAAGGCAAGAGTCTCACGGAACGGCTGCCGCGCGGCGTGAATCTCTCCACTGCAAAGATGGGCATTCACGAGTGGAGCTACAGCAACAACTACGAGCCGGCCGGGCGGCGCATCATGCCGCACGTCGATCTCAAGACGCGCTTCAAGAAGCTGAACATCGAAGTAGAGCTCGGTTTCACGGCCGAGCAAGTCGTCACCGAGGTCGAGCGTTGCCTCAATTGCGACATACAAACGGTCTTCAGCGCGCCCGCGTGTATCGAGTGCGACGCGTGCATCGACATCTGCCCGGTGGACTGCCTCACGATCGCGCGCAACGGCGCTCAGCCGGCGGTCGAAGCGAGCCTCAAGGCGCCGCGCTTGAATCCTGCGCAGCCGTTCTACGTGTCGGAACCCTTGAAGCAGACCGGGCGTGTGATGCTCAAGGACGAGAATCTCTGCGTGCACTGCGGGTTGTGCGCGGAGCGTTGCCCGACCGGTGCGTGGGACATGCAGAAATCGACGGTGGCGATTCCGTACGCGACGGATGAAGCCCGGCGGGGCGAAAATCAGTGGCAGATAGCACGAAAAGCCGGGTAAACGACTTCGTCCTGAAGCTCGCGAACGTCAACGGCACCGGCTCCGCCAGCGCCAATTCGCTGCTCATGAAGGCGATCTTCAGGATGGGGATCCCGGTGAGCGGCAAAAATTTCTTTCCGTCGAACATCCAGGGCTTGCCCACGTGGTACGAGATCCGCGTGAGCAAGGACGGCTACCTCGGCCGCTCGGGCGCGGTGGACGTCATGGTCGCGATGAACTCGAACACCTACGAGCGCGACCTGAAAGAGGTCAGCAGCGGCGGCACTCTGATCTACGACTCGACCTGGCCGCGCGACCGCCAGCTCGCGCGTCACGACGTCGAGATCCTCGGCGTGCCCCTGGCGCGGCTCTGCAACGAGCGCTTCTCGAACGCCCGCACGCGGATCTTGATGAAGAACATGGCCTATGTCGGCACGCTCGCGGCGTTGCTCGAGCTCGACCGCAAGATCATCGAGGAGCTCGTCCAGGAGACGTTCGCGCGCAAGGCGGCGCTCACCGACGCCAATATGCAGGCGATCGACTTGGGCTACGACTACGCCGTCGAGCACTTCGAGTGCCCGTCGTCGACGCGGGTGCAGGCGATGGACAAGACCACCGGCCACATCATGATCGACGGCAACACCGCCGCCGCTCTCGGCTGCGTCTACGCGGGCGCCACGGTCGGCGCCTGGTACCCGATCACGCCGTCGACGTCGCTCATGGACGCCTTCAAGAGCTTCTGCGAGCGCTATCGCAAGGATCCCAAGACCGGCGAGAAGAACTACTGCATCGTGCAGGCGGAAGACGAGCTCGCGGCGATTGGCGTGGTGCTCGGAGCGTCGTGGAACGGCGCGCGCGCGTTCACGCCCACGAGCGGTCCCGGTATCTCGCTGATGAGCGAGTTCTTGGGTTTCGCGTACTTCACGGAGCTGCCGGCCGTGCTGTTCGACGTGCAGCGAGTAGGCCCCTCCACCGGCATGCCTACGCGCACGCAGCAGGCGGACTTGATATCGGCGGCGTACGCGTCGCACGGCGACACCAAGCACGTGCTGCTGTTCCCGAACGACCCGCGGGAATGCTTCGAGCTCGCCGTGAATGCGTTCGATCTCGCGGAACGGCTCCAGACGCCGGTCATCGTGATGTCCGATCTCGACATCGGCATGAACGACTGGATGTGCCCGGAGCTCACCTGGGACCCCACTTACAGGCCCGACCGCGGCAAGGTGCTGGGCGCGGCGGAGCTCGAAGGCGTCAAGGCGTTCCATCGCTACCTCGACCCGGACGGCGACGGCATCGCCTATCGCACGCTGCCGGGCGTCCACCCGAAGGGCGCATACTTCGTGCGCGGGTCGGGACACAACCAGTTCGGCGCTTACACCGAGGACGCGGCCGAGTACCAGCAGGTGGTGGATCGGTTGCGCACGAAGTGGGCCACGGCCGCAAAGCTGGTTCCGGAGCCGGTGATCCGCACGGCGCGCAAGCCCGCCGATTGGGGCATCGTATCTTTGGGCAGCTGCGATCCGGCCATCCACGAGGCGCTCGACCAGCTGGCCGACAAGGGGATTCACGTCGACTACTGCCGCGTCCGCGCGTTCCCGTTCGGCAAGAAGGTCGTGCAATTCCTCGAGCAGCATGAGCGCGTGTTCGTCGTCGAGCAGAACCGCGATGCGCAGCTCCGAAGCCTGCTCGCGCTCGAAACCAACCATCCGTTACAGCGCATGCAATCGATCCTGAGCTACGGCGGGTTGCCCATCGACTGCCGTTGCATCGTCGAGGGGCTCGAGGAGGCGCAGCGCCAGGGAGCCGCGGCATGACGTCGATCGTCAAACCGAAGATCATCCACCAGGGGCTGAAGCGCAACGCGCTCGGCCTCACGGTCCGCGACTACGAAGGCGGCATGTCCACGCTGTGCGCCGGTTGCGGACACGACTCGATCACCGCCGCTCTCGTTCAGGCATTCTTCGAGCTCGACATTCCGCCGCACGGCGTCGCAAAGATGAGCGGCATCGGCTGCTCGTCGAAGACGCCCGCGTACTTCTTGAGCGCCTCGCACGGCTTCAACGCCGTGCACGGCCGCATGCCGTCGATCGCCACCGGCGCGAACGCGGCCAACCGCGATCTCTATCTGATCGGGGTGTCGGGCGACGGCGACTCCTTGTCGATAGGCTTAGGCCAGTTCATGCACGCGCTGCGCCGCAATCTCGACATGCTGTACATCATCGAGAACAACGGCGTCTACGGCCTCACGAAGGGCCAGTTCTCGGCGTCGGCCGATGTCGGCACGAAGGCGAAACGCGGTGAGGTGAACAAGCAGCCGCCGATCGACCCCGTGCAGATCGCGATGGCACTCGGCGGCACGTTCGTGGCTCGCAGCTTCTCCGGCGACAAGGACCAGCTCGTGCCGCTGATCAAGGCCGGCATCCGTCACAACGGCTTTGCGCTCATCGACGTGCTGTCGCCCTGCGTCACGTTCAACGACCACGAGGACTCGACCAAGAGCTACGCGCACACGCGCGAGTTCCGTCATCCGGTGATCCAAGCGGACTTCGTGCCACCCGCCGCGGAGATCAAGGCGGCTTACGACGAAGGCGAGGTCATGCCCGTGGACCTACACGACGGCAGCCGAATCCTGCTGCGCAAGGTCGCGAAGGATTACAGCGTGGGCAATCGCGGCGAGGCGATCGAATACATCCGCGACCGGCAGCGGGCGGGCGAGATCGTCACCGGCCTGCTCTACATAGACGAAGGCGAGCCCGACATGCATGGCGTCAATGGCACCGCCGCGACGGCCCTGAACCAGCTGCCCTACGAGGCCCTCTGCCCGGGTCCCGAGTCCCTCGCCAAGCTGCAAGCCCGTTACCGCTGACCGGGGTGGGTCTACCGGCCGCCGCCCGGCGCCGGCGTGCGTCACGGGGCGCAGTTGTGACGTGATTCACCGTAATTATCTTGTAAAAACGGCAGTTTAGTCCGCTACGCTGCTACGCGCTTCGGCTATTTGGGCGGGATATGGGCGACCGAAATACCTCGATTCAAAGTGTCCGCGACCGGCTTACCGGCCTGCTCGCCGACTGGGGTGCGGAACTTTCGCTGGTGCTCAAGGAGCTCGAGGAGAAGCGCGCGCGCCTCGACGAGCTCGAAGGGCGCAGTTCCGGACACGGCGAAGAAATGGAGGCGCTCAAGAAGCAGCTTCAGGGCCAGGAAGGCCTGATCGAGGCGCTCAAGGCCGACGCCGAGGAGGCCTCGAAGCTTCGCAAGGAGATCCGCGGCAAGGACATCGAGTTCGAGCGTGTGAGCTCGGAGCTCGAGAGCAAGAAGGAGCTGATTCGTGCTCTGCGGCGCGACGCCGAAGGCGCGGACCGGCTCAAGAGCGATTCCAAGATCAAGGATCGCGACATCGAGGAGCTCAAGGCGCAGCTCGCGCGTTCCGAGCGACGCGCCGAGGACTTGGCCAAGGAGCTCGCGGCGGCTCACGACGCCGTTGCCGGCAAGTCCAACGAGGAATCCGCGGAGCTCGAGGCGGTTCGTGCGGAGCTCGAAGCCCGCAAGACTCTGATCAAGAGCCTGCGCGCCGATCAAGAGCGCGCCGCGGCTCTCGAGGCGAGCCTCGAAGAAAAGCGCGACGTCATCAAGCAGCTGGAGGCGTCGATCAATCGCCATTCCAACACGATCACCGAGCTCAAGCGCGGCGCCGACGGCTGGAAGCGCAAGTACCAAGCGCTCAAGGGCTCGAGCTCGACGGCCACGGTGCCGGCTCTGAGCGAGACCGACATCCGCTCGATCGAGCAGCTCGACAAGACCGCGCTGGAACAGCTAGAGAAGACGATGGAGCCGAAGGGCGACGCAACGATCGCGATCGACATGCGCCGCTCGCTGCTCGAAGCTCGACGCACCGCCGCTCAGGGCAGCGGCGAAAAGTAGCCCCTCGCCCGCCGGCAAGCGCGGCCCGCCCCTGGGCCTACCGCGCGAAAAGCGCGATTTCGGACCCCAACAGCCTGCGAATTTCGCGCCAACGAGGCGCCCCGCCGGCGGCCGTCCGCCAATTGCCTGGCTTCCGCGGCGAGCGCGCGCTGCGCGGAGACGCTTATGTTGCGTCGGTTCCAATTATGTTCAACGATTCTCCATTATTGTGACCTCTCTCACGGACACCCGGAGTTGAAAGGTCGAGCCTGAGCTCGTCGCTATTTAACGGAACGTTGGCATACACGATCCGTCTAATTTTTCAGTATTAGGTAAGTAATCGGAGGCCGTTTCGAAAGGAACAAGAACAAGAACACAAACAGCGTGCGCCTGAAGTGCACTGCGAACACAACGCAACGAGGGAGACGATGACACTATCAGAGGCGGTTGGTGCTCACCGGGAAAAGAATTCCCACCGAGACATCTCGCGAAGCTCTTTCATCGACGACTTGACGGCATTCGCCACCGAACATCACGCGCAGCAATGGCGCGGCACGTTTGCAGAGTTTCTTCACGACATCCTTCCGAAAGATCCGACCAAGTTCACCCGCTCCTCGCACCAGTACATCTATGACATGTTGTCCTGGTACCGCGACGCGCGCGTGCCGACCGAGGAATCGCCCGACATCGGTCCGCCGCCGAAGCCTACCGAAAAGGAGCTCTTCGCCGGCGAGCTGTTCGGCATCGACAACGCGCTCGACCGAGTGATCGACTACTTCAAGGCGGCGGCCGCGGGCTCCGACGTGGGCCGGCGCTTGCTGCTGCTGCTCGGCCCGCCCTCGGGCGGCAAGTCCACGATGGTGATCCTGCTGAAGCGCGGGCTCGAGGAATACAGTCATACGGACGACGGCGCGCTCTACGCGCTGCAGGGGTCGCCGCTGCACGAGTCGCCGCTCAACTTGATTCCCGCGAGCCTGCGGCCGCGTTTCCGCGCAACCTACGGCGTGGAGATCAGCGGCGAGCTCAGCCCGTACTCGCGCGCGCGCCTCGACGACGAGTTTCAAGGCGACTTCATGCGGTTCCCCGTCGAGCGCGTGTTCCTGTCCGAAGCGGCGCGCGTCGGAGTCGGCACCTACGCGCCGCACGATCCCACGACGGCCGATATCGCGGATCTCGTCGGTTCCGTGGACCTATCGAAGGTCGCCGATATCGGCGACGAAGGCGACCCCCGAGCCTGGTCGTGGTCGGGCGCCGTCTACGCCGCGAGCCGCGGCGTGCTCGAGATGATCGAGATCTTGAAGGTCAAGCGCGAGTTCCTGTACCTGCTCCTGACGCTCACTCAGGAGAAGAACGTCAAGGTGTCGCGCTTCCCGCTGATCCACTTGGACGAGACGATCCTCGCGCACACCAATCTCGCGGAGTTCAACAAGTTCTTGCAGGAGAAGGAGAACGAGGCGCTGCTCGATCGCATGGTGATCGTGAAGGTGCCGTACACGCTCTCGTTCCGCGACGAGGCGCGCATCTACCGCAAGCTCGTATCGAGCGCGCCCGCGTTCCGCAAGGTCCACTTCGACCCGCACGTGCTCGACCTCGCAGCCGTGTTCTCGATCCTCACGCGGCTCCAGAAGCCGTCGCGCGAGGGCCTCGACCTCACGAAGAAGCTCAAGCTCTACGCCGACGAGGATGTCGAGGGCTTCACCGCGGCGGACGTGCCGCGCATCCGCGCCGAGTCCACGGACGAGGGTCTCACCGGCGTGAGCCCGCGCTTCGTGATCAATGCCATCTCCAACGCGATCACGCGCAACAACGTGGCGAGTCTCACGAGCATGGAGATGCTGCTCGCGCTCAAGGACGCGATCGAGACCGACGCGCGGATGGACGCGGCGCGCAAGAAGCAGTGGATCGAGTTCCTCGTGCTCGCGCGCAAGGACTTCTACAACCGCTGGGTCAAGGAGGACGTGCACCGCGCGCTGTTCGCGTCGTTCCAGGACGAGGCGCAGCAGCTCCTCGAGAAGTATCTCGACGAGGTGGAAGCTTCGCTCGACAAGCGCGAGGTGGAGGACCCGATCACCGGCGACTCGCGGCCGCCCGACGAGCGCTTCCTGCGCTCGGTGGAAGAGAAGATCAAGATCTCCGAGTCGGGCAAGATGTCGTTCCGCCAGGAGGTCGTGCGCAAGGCGATGGTCGCCTTCAAGGCGGGCGAGAAGTTCACGCTCGACAACCACTCACGTCTGCACGAGGCGATCGAGCAGTATCTGTTCGAGGAGCGGCGTGACGTGCTCAGGCTCGTGACTTCCCGGGCGCGCCCCGACGAGGATGCGGAGCAGAAGATCTCGGCCGTGCAGGAGCGCTTGATCAACGAATACGGCTACGACAAGCACAGCGCGAAAGAGGCCCTCAACTACGTAACGACGCTGCTGTCACAGGAATAGCGGGGCGAGCCAGGGAGGAAAGGCGGATGGAAGACGGGTCCTCAGGTTTCATCGAAAGGCCCGGCGCCGACCGCCAGTGGTACGACCTCTTCTCGCGCGGCGCTCGCGACTGGCTGCGCCACAACGACAAGGTTCGCTCCGCGGTTCGCGAGAAGCTTCCGGAGCTCATTGCAAACAGCGACGTGCTGCCGCGCGCCGACAGCACGGTGCAGGTTCCCGTCAAGTTCATGGAGCACGCGCGCTTCCGCTTGCGCGACCCCGGCCAGCAGGAAGGCGTGGGCCAAGGCGAAGGCAATCCCGGCGATCAGCTGACCGGCCCGGCCGAGCAACGCGACGGCAAAGGGGCCGGCGGCAACGACGAGGGCGGCTATCAGTTCGTGCTCGAGCTCAAGATCGACGACATCGTCGATTGGCTCTGGGAAGAGCTCAAGCTACCGAATCTCAAGGTGAAGAGCGGCGCCGTGCGTCACGAGGAATACGAGCGCGAGGGGTGGAGCCGCCGCGGCGTGCGCTCGCGGCTCGACCGGCGGCGGTCGCTCAAAGAGGCCATCAAGCGACGCGCGGTGCAGCAGGACGGCCCGCCGTTCACCGACGACGATCTCCGCTACCGTCAGCTGTCGCTGCGCAAGCGCCCGGCGACCGAGGCGGTGGTGTTCTTCGCAATGGACGTGTCGTCGAGCATGACCGATCACGACCGCAAGCTCGCGAAGACCTTCTTCTTCTGGGTGGTGCAGGGACTGCGCCGCCAATATACGCACATCGAGCCGGTGTTCGTGGCCCACACGATCGAGGCTTGGGAATTCGCCGAGCAGGAGTTCTTCCAGGTGAGCGGCTCGGGCGGCACGGTAGCGTCCGCCGCCTTCAACAAGGTTCTCGAGATCGCGGCGCAGCGCTACGACCCCGGACGCTTCAACATCTATGCGTTCTACGCGTCGGACGGCGCCAACTTCAGGCACGACCGCGAGGCCGCGCAGGCCGCGCTCGCGCAGCTCGGCGAGATCGTGAACTTCATCGGCTACGTGGAGACCGCGCCCGCGGCGCAGCAGGCGCTGTCCACCGAGACGTCCGCGCTGTTCGAGCAGCTCCAAGCCGACACCGGCGTCGCCGGACGCTACGGCCTGTCGACGCCCGAGTCCGTGTGGGACGCGATCCGCGCGTTCTTCACACAGCAAGCAGACGCGGAGGTGTGAGCGTTGGCCGAGGCACTCACTCGTTACGCGCAACGGCTCGAGCAGCTCGCGAGAGAGCACGGGCTCGATTACTACCCGGTGCAGTTCGAAGAAGTGCCGTCGAGCTTCATGATGGAGATCGCGGTCTATGGATTACCCGTGCGCATGCCGCACTGGTCGTTCGGCGTCCGCTACATCTATCAGCTGATCCAGCACCGCATGGGGAACTCGCGGCTGTTCGAGGTGGTGTTCCCCGGTAACCCCGGCCGCGCCTATCTCGCGCGCAACAACTCCTTGCAGGAGAACACGCTCGTCACCGCGCACGTGCTCGGCCATGCGGATTTCGCGAAGAACAATTCGCTGTTCAAGCGCAGTCAGGAGCAGGTGGGCTACAAGATCGTGGAGCAGGCCGCCGCGCACGCGCGCCAGATCGGCGTGGCCGTGGAGCAGCACGGCCAGACGCGGGTGGAGCAGGTGCTCGACGCGGCGCTCGCGCTCGAGGCGCACATCGACACGGTTCAGCCGTTGCGCCGCGAGCGCTATCCGCACTACCTCGAGCCCGCGAAGGCCGGACGCGGCGGAGCGTTCCAGTCGCGCTTCGACAACCTGCCCGGCGGGCCCGTCGCCAGCGACGCGCCGCTCGAAAAGATCCGCGCTCCAACGCCGCCGGCGCCCGAGCGCGATCTCCTCTGGCTCATCGCCGAGTACGCGCCGGACTTGGAGGAATGGGAGCGCGACATCTTCCGCGCCGTGCGCGAGGAGTCGTTCTACTTCTACCCGGTGTTCGCGTGCCAGATCATGAACGAGGGCTGGGCGTCGTACTGGCATGCACGCCTGCTTCGTGAGGCGGACTTCCTGCCGCAGAACGAATATCTCGATGCGCTCAAGACCCACTCCGACGTGGTTCGCCCGCATGCCGCGGAGCAGCAGGCGTCGCTCGTCGTCAACCCCTATCACTTGGGCTTCTCGATCTGGGAGTCGATCGTCGATACCCAGGGCATCCAGCGCGCATTCGAGATTCGCGCGGAGGACGACGACTTCAGCTTCGTGCGCAACTATCTTTCGCAAGAGCTCGCCGAGGAGCTCAAGCTGTTCCGCTACGAGCAGACCGCGGACGGCAGCGTTCGCGTGCTCGAGAACGACATTCACGCGCTTCGTGAAACGGTGCTCGCGCCCAAGTACAACTTCGGCGCCCCCGCCGTGCTCGCGACGCACATCGCGAACGACGGCTCGCTGGAGCTGTTCCACGAGCACGCCACGGACGGGCGAGGCCTCGACGTCGACCGCGCCGAGCGCGTGCTCGACTACCTGCACAAGATGTGGCGCCGGCCGATCGCGCTCGAGACGATCGACAACGAACGGCGCACGAAGGTGCTGCGGCGGTCCTGACCGAGCGCGTTACAACTGCCGTCGTCCTCGCTCGCCGTAGGCGTCAATCTCTACGTTCCCGCTGCTAAGATACGGACATGTCGGAGCAGCGTTTCCTTGCGGTTCGCAAGCTGTTGGAGGCCGACCCGTCGATCGCGGCGGCGATCGTCTACGGGTCTGCCGCGCGCGGTCAGCTGCGCGCCGACAGCGATCTCGACCTCGCCGTTCTCCGCGCACGCGAATTGGAGGATATCGGCACTCGGTCCGTGCTCGACGAGCTCGGCGCACTCGGTAACGCGGCGGGACGCGACGTGCATTTGACACGCCTCGAGGGAACCGATTCTGCCCTGCGAAGAGCGATCTTCGCGCACGGCATAACCCTGTTCGATCGCAGCAACGGCGCTTTGAAGCGGCTGGAGCGCACAACTGCCGTCGAGTACGTCGACTGGGAATATGCGCGGCGCATCATCGAGGCGGGCCAACGGCGGCAGCTGGAGCAAGCCCGTGGTCGACCGTGACCTGCTGCGGCGCAAGACGGCGCAGGTCCTGCATCACGTAGCGCGACTGCGCCGCCATGCGTCGCGCGATACGGCACGACCTCGGCGATCTCGAGCGTTTCGCGCATGAAATGGACCCGTGAGCTCCGAACACGCTCGGATGGAGAAATCCAGGTGTCCGGCTAACTCATTCGCCCTTGTTGATGCTGAACACCTCGGCGCCCTCCTCGGGATCGCGATAGATCTCGAGCCCGTTCGAGCGCTTCGGAATCGGCAGCCCCTTGGCCTTCGCCTCCTCCACTTGC
>DASUFK010000097.1:0-5210 GCA_036274615.1 Gammaproteobacteria bacterium
CTTCAACAACAACCAGACGTTCGCCGACGGCTTCGTCACGCCCGACGACGCGTGGGACAACCACTGGCGTCAAGGCCAAAACGCGCTGATCGGCTGGAACACCAACCTTCCGTCGACGGGTAGCGGCGCCAAGTCGCTCGGTGCCGAGCTCGCCGGCTCGCACGCGTTCGCCCAGTGCCAGGTCACGAAGGTCTTCAAGTCGGTCTGCCTGCGCGATCCCGGCGACGCCGCCGACCGCGCGGAGGTCGACCAGTTGACCACGAGCTTCACCTCCGGCGGTCTCTACCGCATGAAGCCCGTGTTCGCGGAAGCCGCCAAGTACTGCATGGGCAACTAGGTCAAGGGTTCAGGGAGTCAGAACGATGTCGTACGCAACTTGGACCAACACCGGCCGCCGCTCCGCGGTGCGCGCGCTCGGCGCCGGTTTGCTGCTCGCGGCCGTCGCGGCTCTCTCTGCCTGCTCCGGCGGCAGCGGCGCGGACGTGCAGCAGAACCCCAACACCAACGGCGGCCCCACGGGCTCGACGTACAACGGCCCGGCGCCGGCAACGGCCGACGTTCAGGCCTTCAAGATCAACGTGTGGGAGAACATCCGCGGCAAGAACCGCTGCGGCACCTGCCACAGCGAAACGGGCGGCCAACAGCCGATGTTCGCGCGCAGCGACGACGTGAACATGGCTTACGCCGCCGCGAACGGCGTCGTGACGCTGCCGTCGCCGAAGGACTCGGAGATGGTCGTGAAGGTGGGCGGCGGCCATAACTGCTGGCTCGCCAGCAACTCCGTGTGCGGCGACATCTTGACCACGTGGATCACGAACTGGGCGGGCGAGCTCGTGCAGTCGAGCGGCCGCAAGATCGAGCTCGAGCCGCCGGTGGCGCACGACCCCGGCCAGAGCCGCAACTTCCCGGCGAGCGACGCGGCGTTCGCGGGCACCGTGTACCCCGTGCTCTCGCAGTTCTGCTCGCAGTGCCACTCGTCGGGCTCGGCGGTGAAGCAGCAGCCGTTCTTCGCGGAGGGCCCGTCGTCCGATCCGGATGCCGTGGCCACGGCGTACGAGGCCGCGAAGGCCAAGATGGATCTCGACGACCCCGCGAACTCGCGCTTCGTGCTGCGTCTGCGTAACGAGTTCCACAACTGCTGGGTCACGCAGCAGGGCGGCGCGCCGGACTGCGTGGGCAGCTCGCAGCGCATGCAGGACGCGATCACCGCGTTCGCGAACCAGGTGCCGCTGACGCAGGTCGACCCGAGCCTCATCAAGAGCAAGGCGCTCACGCTCTACGAGGGCACCGTCGCGTCGGGCGGCAACCGCTACGAGACCAGCATCATCGCGCTCTACGAGTTCAAGAGCGGCGCGGACTGCGGCGACTCGATCACGGGCGCCTGCGCCACCGCGTTCGACACGAGCGCCGTGGATCCCGCCATGGACTTGCACCTCTCGGGCAACGTGAAGTGGCAGGGCGGCTGGGGCTTGAACTTCGCCGGCGGCAAGGCGCAGGCGACGGTGGCCGCGAGCACCAAGCTCCGCACCTTGATCAACGCCACCGGCGAGTACTCGATCGAAGCGTGGGTCGCGCCCGGCAACGTGGTGCAGGAAGACATGCGCATCGTGAGCTACTCGGGCGGCCTCACGTCGAGGAACTTCAACCTCGGCCAGACGATGTACAACTACGACTTCTTCAACCGCAGCGACAAGACCGACGAGAACGGCAACCCGCAGCTGTCCACGCCCGACGCGGCCGAGGTGCTGCAGGCGACGCTCCAGCACGTGGTCGCCACCTTCGACCCGGTGCAGGGCCGCAAGATCTACGTGAACGGCGAGCTCGTCGCGTCGCAAGACCGGGCCCCGGGCGGCACGCTCGTGGACTGGGACGATACGTTCGCGCTCGTGCTCGGCAACGAGGTGTCGGGTAACCGCATGTGGTCGGGCGTGATCCGGCTCGTCGCGATCTACAACCGCACGCTCACGCAAGCGCAGATCAAGCAGAACTACGACGCGGGCGTCGGCGAGAAGTTCTTCCTGATGTTCAACGTGTCGCACCTCACCACCGTGCCGCAGAGCTACGTGGTGTTCGAGGCGCAGCAGTACGACAGCTACTCGTACTTGTTCCGCAAGCCGTTCTTCATCAGCCTCGACGGCACGGCCACGCCGGACAACATCGACATCAAGGGCATCCGCGTGGGCCTGAACGGCGCGGAAGCGCACGTCGGCCAGTCGTACGGGAACGTGAGCACGAAGGTCTCGGCGCTCACCTACACGAAGGACGCGGGCCAAACGCTCGCCACGCTCGGCGCGGTGCTGCCGCTCGAGAAGGGTCCGAAGGCGGACGAGTTCTTCCTTACCTTCGATCAGTTCGGCGCGAACACCTTCGCGAGGCCGGCGCCGCCGACGCCCGACGCTCCCACGCCGACGGACTTGCCTAAGGCGTCGCAGATCGGCGTGCGCACGTTCGACGAGATCAGCGCCACGCTGTCGGCGATCACCGGCGTGAGCCAGCTCGATCCGGGCGTGCAGGCCACGTTCGACGAGGTGCGGCAGTCGCTGCCCGCCATCGAGTCGATCGAGGCCTTCCTGTCGTCGCACCAGGCGTCGATCGCGCAGCTCGCGATCGAGTACTGCAACTCGATGGTGAACGACACCACGCTGCGCGCGGCGCGCTTCCCCGGATTCCCGTTCACGGCGGCCACGGCGGTCGCCTGGCCCGCGGCGGGCTCGCCGACCGAGGATCTGTTCTTCGATCCGCTGCTCGACCCGTTGCTCGGCAAGAGCGCGCCGATCGGCACCGCGCCCGACCGCGCCGCGGTCAAGGCGGAGCTCGCGAATCTCGTGCACGGCGCCAACGGGCGGGCGGGGCTCGCGAACATGGGCCCCACGTTCGACGCGGCGCGCACCCAGGCGATCGCGAAGGGCGTGTGCGCGGCTGCCATCGGCAACGGCGCCGCTCTCGTCCAGTAAGCACACTGGTTCGAATTCAGTACAGAGGTTAGAGCCATGTTGATCAGAGTGAAACGCAAGCTTCGGCACCCGGACGCGCCGCAACGGCACGAATCGCATCGCCGTCCGATGACGCGGCGCGAGCTCATCGGCCAGGGCTTCCTCCAGGGCGGCGCGATGGTGCTCGGCGGCGGCCTGCTCAGCCTGTTTGCGAACCCGCGCTCGGCGCGAGCCGCGCTCGCGAACGACCTCGAGCCGCTGCTCGCGGCCTGCGGCGTCTCCAACATCGGCACGAGAATCCCGTTCATCTGCTTCGACCTTGCGGGCGGCTGCAACATGGCCGGCTCGAACGTGCTCGTGGGCAAGCAGAACGGACAGCTCGACGTGCTCTCCACCGCGGGCTACAGCAAGCTCGGCCTGCCGGGCGACCAGATCCCGGGCGTCGCCGAAGCGGCCGCGAGCGCCACGGGCACGAGCAACGGCGATCACACCGACACGAGCTTGGGGCTCGCGTTCCACAGCGACAGCGCGTTCCTGCGCGGCATGTACGGCAGCTTCAAGACGCCGGGCATCGGCGCGAACATCAACGGCGCCGTGATCCCGGCGCGCTCCGAGAACGACACGAGCAACAATCCGCACAACCCGCTCTATGGCATCCAGAAGACGGGCGCGGACGGTGACATCGTTACGCTGATCGGCACGCAGAACTCCGACTCGGGCGGCAACTCGATGGCGCCGCTCATGATGATCAATCCGGAGTTCCGGCCCACGAAGGTGGACCGGCCGAGCGACGTGACGGGTCTCGTGGGCACGAGCGACCGCCCGAAGCGGCTGAGCCACGAGGACGAGGTCGTGGTGATGGAGGCCATCTATCGGCTCAGCGAGCAGAAGATGGGCAAGGTCTCCACAGGCCTCAACTTCCCGGATCCGACCAAGGCGCCGCTCACTCGCGACGCAGTGGTCGAAGAGCTCGTGAAGTGCGGCTACTTGAGCGCCGCCTACGTGTCGGAGAAATTCGGCAACTTGGTGATCGATCCTGCCAAGGATACCAACATCGTCGGCACCACCGGCATCTTCACGAGCGCCGAGTTCACGGCCAACAGCACCGACGGTAACGAGTTCCGCAAGACCGCATCGGTGATGAAGATGGTCATCGACGGCTACGCGGGCGCGGGCTGCATCACGATGGGCGGCTACGACTACCACGGTGGCATGCGGCAGGAAGGCGAGACGAAGGACTTCCGCGCCGGACGCTGCATGGGCGCCGTTCTCGAGTACGCCGCGCGCATGGGCAAGCCGGTGATGATGTACGTGTTCAGCGACGGCTCGCTCTCGAGCAACGGCACGATCGACAACTCCACGGCGGGCCGCGGCAAGGGCGAGTGGACGAGCGACAACCAGGACACCGCGTCGCCGTTCTTCCTCGTCTATAACCCCACGGGTCGGGCACAGCTGATCACCACGCCGGGCCTCACGGCCGCGCAGCACCAGCAGCTCGGCTACTTCTCGGCCGACGGCAACGTGAGCCGCGCGGGCACGCCCGGCGCGAACAACGTGAACCTGCTCGTGGAGATGGTGTTGCTGAACTACCTGGCGCTGCACGGCGACCAGAACCAGTTCGCGACGATGTTCCCGCGACACGGCCTCGGCGACTCGGCGAACCTCGACCGCCTCACGGCGTTCGCGCCGATCGTCTAGTTACTCGCTGCTGCAAACGGTTTCTCCCCCCTGCGCGGCGCGCGCCGGCCCCCGAGGCCGGCGACCGCCGCGCCTTTTTTGGGTTGCTCGTTGCGCGTTGCCGCTCCGCCCCTCCGCCTGTAGAGTCTGCGCACGTCTACGCCGCGCCATGAAAGACCCCAACCGGTGATCGATCTCGAGCTGCTCGCCTGCCCGCGCTGCGATCGTGCGCTCGAACGCGCGGGCGATACGCTGCGCTGCACCGGTTGCGGCGTCGACTTCCCGAGCGTGGCGGGCGTGCCGTGGCTGTTCGCCGAGCCCGGCGCGGCGCTGGAAGAGTGGCGCGGCCGCATGCGCTTCTCGCTCCAGCGCGTGGATCGCGACGTCGAGCAGCTGCGTGCGGCGCTCGCGCGCGACGACGTGCGTCCGGCGACGCGCGCGCGGCTCACGCACCTCGCCACGGCCACCGACGACCACGGCCGGCGGCTCCGCGCGCTGCTGGCGCCGCTCGAGCTCGAAAGGCACGGCGCCGCCTACGCCACGCAGCTCGCGCTGCGCACGCGGCTGCCGCCCGATCAAGGCCTCACCACCTATTACGCG
>DASUFK010000098.1:0-6736 GCA_036274615.1 Gammaproteobacteria bacterium
GCTGCCGGTGCCGATGTCGAGCACGCGGTCGCCGGCGCGCAGCTCGCACCAAGGGGCGAAGCCCCGCTCGATGACCTCGGCGAGCGGCGAGCGCGGTACCAGCACCCGCGGATCGACGTTGAAGCGCAGGCCGGCGAACCACGCCTCGCCCAACAAATACGCAAGCGGCTTGCGCTCGGCGACTCTGCGTTCCGCGACCTCGACGGCCGTCGCGAGCAGCGCGCGGTCCGGTTTCTCGTTCCATGCTTCGTCGCGCCAGCGCTGGAAGTGCCTGAGCAGCCAGAACGCTTCGTCGCCGGCATTGTCGGTGCCGTGGCCGAACACGAGGTCGTGCGCGATGAAGAATGTCGCGAGCGCGGCGACGCACTCGTCGTAGCTCAACGCGGCAGTCAATCGCCGCTCGAGATCCGCGCGCTCCATGGCGCGCGCATCATACTCGTTGTGCGATAATTCGGCGCGTGTTGGGCGGAATGCTGAGAGTACTCGTCGTCGCGCTCGTCGTGCTCGTCGCGGCGATCGTATGGCGGCCTTCCGCGGATCGCGTCCGGCCGCCGAGCGTGGCCACGATCCTGCCCGAGAGAGTGCAGCTGCCCGACGTGCCGTTCGTGGACCAGAAAGGCGCGCCGTTCCATCTCGCGTCGCTGCGCGGCAACTACACCTGGCTCTTCTTCGGCTTCACGAACTGTCCGGATATCTGCCCGTTGACGCTCAAGACGCTCGCCGACGCCCGCGCCGCCCTCGCCGCTCGCGCGCCTCTGACCACGCCGAAAGTAGTATTCGTGAGCGTGGACCAAGCCCGCGACACCCCCGAGCGCATCGCGGAGTACCTGAGCCACTTCGACCCTGAGTTCGTCGGCGTGACCGCGACGGAGGCGGATCTAGCACCGTTGCTCAAGAAGCTCGGCGTCACCGTCGAGAAGCACGACCACGGCGGCGGCGCGTACACCGTGGTCCACAATTCCACGCTCTACGTGCTCGGCCCCGCCGGGGAGTGGATCGCCTTGTCGCGGGGACCTCAAGACGCCGCCGCGCTCGAGGCGGACTATCCGCTGATTCGCCTCCGCTACCGGTCGATCCCGGCGTCTGCGCCGCCAACGCCGCCGGGATGACGTCGCCCGCCCGGGTGCGGCTGCTGCAGCACCTGCTGCCGAAGAACCTGCTCTCGGGCGTAGTCTATCGCCTCGCGCGCTCCGAGCGCGGCTGGATCAAGTCGCCGCTGATTCGCGGCTTCGCGCGCGGCTACCGCGTTGACATGGCCGACGCCGAGCTCGCCGATCTCGCGGCCTTCGCGAGCTTCAACGAGTTCTTCACGCGCGCGCTCAAGCCCGGCGCGCGGCCGATCGTGGGCGACGAAGCCACGGTGGTCGCACCGGCCGACGGCGTAATCACCGAGCACGGCGTGCTCGACGGCGAGCACTTGCTGCAAGCCAAGGGCATGCGCTACTCGCTTGCAGAGCTGCTCGGCGAGGACGGCAACGCCGTGCGCGCGCTGCACGGCGGCAGCTATCTCACGATTTACCTCGCACCCCACAACTATCATCGCGTGCACGTGCCGCTCGCCGGCGCGCTGACGCGCGTGCGCTATGTGCCCGGCGAGCGTTTCAGCGTGAGCCGCGCAACGGCCGCCGCGATCGAGCGCCTGTTCTGCCGCAACGAGCGCGCGATCTGCTGGCTCGACACGCCCGTTGGACCGATGGTGGTGGTGCTCGTGGGCGCGCTGAACGTATCGAGCGTGAGCGTCGTCGGCCGCGGCGAGATCGCGAGCGGCACGGCGCGCATCTGGCGCGAGGAACCGCCGCTGCCGCTCGAGCGTGGCGCGGAGCTCGGCCGCTTCAACCTGGGCTCGACCGTGGTCGTGCTGTTCGGCCCGAACGCGGTTCGCTGGGAACAATCGCTACACGTGGGCGACGCCACGCTCATGGGCCGCGCGCTCGGGCAAGCCCGCGTGCCCGGCGAGCCGCGCCGATGACCTACTCGCTCGCCGCCGCGCCGGCCACGCTCCGGCTGCGTGCCGACCTGCTGGCGCGGATTCGCGCGTTCTTCGCCGCGCGCGGCGTGCTCGAGGTCGAGACGCCGGCACTGTCGTCCGCGGGCATCTCCGACCTCGCGCTCGAGAGCGTCACGGCGCGGGCGCGCAGCCTCGGAGAGGGGGCGCTCTATCTGCATACGTCGCCCGAGTACGCGATGAAGCGCCTGCTCGCGAGCGGCAGCGGCGACATCTATCAGCTCGCCCGGGTGTTCCGCGACGACGAGCTCGGCCGCTGGCATCAACCGGAGTTCACTCTGCTCGAGTGGTATCGCATCGGCTGGGACGAGCTCCGCCTGATGGTGGAGGTCGAAGAGCTGCTACGCGACGCGCTCGCGGCAGCGCCCGGCCGGGTGCCGCGGACGCTCGCGCCCGACGCCGTGCGAGTGACCTACGCGCAAGCTTGCGTCGACGAGCTCGGGCTCGCGCCGACCAGCGACACGCCGAACCTCGTGGCCGCGATCCGCGCGCGCGGCATCGACGTGCCGCCCAAGCTCGACCACGACGCGGTGCTTGACCTCGCGTTCAGCACGCTGGTCGTGCCGGGATTCACGCCCGACGCATTCACGTTCGTTCACGACTACCCGGCGAGCCAGGCCGCCCTCGCGCGCCTCAAGGCGGGGACGCCGCCCGTCGCGGCGAGATTCGAGGTGTTCGCACGCGGCATCGAGCTCGCGAACGGCTTCGCCGAGCTCACCGACGCCGCGGAGCAGCGCCGCCGCTTCGAGCAGGAGCTCGACGCGCGCCGGCGCGCGGGCCGGGAAGCGCCGCCGCTCGACGAGGAGCTGCTCGCGGCGCTCGAGCGTCTGCCGCCCTGTGCGGGCGTGGCCATCGGAGTGGATCGGCTCGTGGCCCTCGCGGCGGGCGCCGACTCCGTGGCGGCCGCGATGAGCTTCGCGCACACGCGCGGCGCGTGAGCGCCGCGCAGGTTACTGCTTGGCGCGCGACACGTAGGCGCCGGTGCGCGTGTCCACGCGAATCACCTCGCCTTCGTTGACGAACAGCGGCACGCGTACCACGGCGCCACTTTCGAGCTTGGCGGGCTTCTGCCCGGCGGTGGCGGTGTCGCCGCGAACGCCGGGATCGGTCTCGACGATCTTGAGCTCCACTTGCTTCGGCGCCTCGACGTACAGAGGCACGCCGTCCCAGAGCGTCACGATGCAGCTCATCTCTTCCTTGAGCCACTTCTCCGCGTCGGCCACGGCCGCCTTGCCGGCCGCGAGCTGCTCGAAGGTGTCGGGCTGCATGAAGTAGAAGAAGTCGCCGTCCTTGTACATGTACTGCATGTCTTGCTCGACGACGTCGGCCGCCTCGGCCGTATCGCCGGACTTGAACGTGCGCTCCGTAACCTTTCCGTTCTTTAGATTGCGGACCTTCACGCGGTTGAAGGCTTGGCCCTTGCCGGGCTTCACGTACTCGTTCTCGAGGATCGTGTACGGATCGCCGTCGAGCAGGATCTTCATCCCGCCGCGGAACTCGTTGGTGCTATAAACTGCCATGGGAGATCTGTCTACCTACAACCGGGTCTACCTCAAACCGAGCGCGGGATAATACTCTTAAGCCCCGCCGAAGACACGAGCTCGAAGGAAGCCGCCATCAATCAAGTAACCCTGGGCCAGGCGAATGCCGTCGCGCTCGACTCGTCGTCGCGCTGGCAAGCGGCAGTTCGCGACGCGGTCCGCGACCCCGCCGAGCTCGCCGCTCTGCTCGAGCTGCCCCTCGCGGCACTGGGACCGCGCGGCGGCGCGGACTTCCCGCTGCTCGTTCCGCGCGGGTTCGTCGCGCGGATGCGCAAGCGCGATCCCGACGACCCCCTGCTGCGCCAGGTCTGGCCCCGCGCCGACGAGGACTCGGCAGTGCCCGGCTTCGGCGCCGATCCCGTTCGCGAGCAGGGTCTCGCCTCGGGCGGACTGATACGCAAATACCCGGGCCGCGCGCTGCTGATCGCGAGCGGCGCCTGCCCCGTGCATTGCCGCTACTGCTTCCGGCGGTCGTTCCCCTATCAGGACCAGCTGGCCGCCCGGGCCGACTGGGACCCGGCGATCGCAGCGTTGCGCGACGCGCCCGGCGTTCGGGAGGCGATCTTGAGCGGCGGCGATCCCTTGTCGCTGTCGAATCGGCGGCTCTCGGACCTGGTCGCGAAGCTCGAGGACACGCCGGTCGAGACGGTCCGCGTGCACACGCGCTTCCCGGTCGTCGTGCCGGAGCGGGTCGACGACGGCCTGCTGCGCCTGCTCGAGCGCACGCGACTCAAGACGGTGGTCGTGATCCATTGCAATCACGCGAACGAGCTCGACGCGCCCACCGCCGCGGCGCTGCACGCGCTCGCGGCGGTCACCGATGCACTGCTCAACCAGTCCGTGCTGCTCAAGGGCGTGAACGACGACGTCGGCACGCTCGCCGCACTGAGCGAACGGCTGTTCGAGTGCGGCGTGCTGCCGTACTACCTGCACTTGCTCGATCCGGTCGCCGGCGCCGCGCACTTCGACGTGGACGTTGTCGCCGGACGGCGACTACTGGCCGCGTTGCGCACACGGCTGTCAGGATATTTGGTGCCGCGACTCGTGCGGGAAACGCCCGGGGAGTTAAGTAAAACCCCGATCGCCTAGCGCGCACGCGCGATTGTGACTCGCGTCCCTATGGCCGCGCGCGCGAGTGCTAGACTGCAGCGCATCACAAGGAGAAGTGCCCCCGCATGGCCCGAGCCCAGGCTGCGGTACCGCTGATTGTCCTCAGCGGTCGCGAGGACGACGTCGAGCTCGTGAACCGCTCGCTCAGGGACGGCGGCCATCCGGTCCGCTGCCTGTGGGTGGCGAAGGTCGACGCGCTCTCCGGCGCTCTCGACGAGCACGAAGCCGAGCTCCTCTGCTTTTTCCCCGATAGCCTGCCCGCACCGATTCGCGAGGTCGCCAAGATCAAGCAGCAGGCGGCGCGCACGGTTCCGCTCGTGGTGGTCAGCAAGGCGGCGGAGGAAACCGACATCGCCGACGCGCTGCTGGCCGGAGCGCAGGATCTCGTGTCGCTGGGCCAAACCGAACGGCTGCGCAGCGTCGCGGAGCGCGAGCTGCGCGCGTATCGGCTCGAGCGCGCGCTCAACGAGACGTTGCTCTCCGCGAACCAGTACAAGAACCAGCTCAAGGCCTTCATGGCGGGCTCGGTGGACGCGCTCGCGCACGTCCAGGAAGGCATCATCGTCGACGCGAACCAAGCGTGGGCCGAGCTCTTCGGCCACGGCGACGCGGGAGCCGCGCAGGGCCCGCTCATGGACTTCTTCGAAGCGGGGAGCCAGGCGGCGCTCAAGGGCGCCGTGGTGGCGTGCGCCAAACGTCAGTGGAAATCCGATCACCTCAAGGTCGTGGCGCTGGCGGCGGACGGCTCGGCCTTGCCGCTCGAAGTGACGCTCGAGGCCACCTCGTTCGACGGCGACCCGGCGATCAAGCTCTGTGTCCCGCGGCGTGCGGCCGCACCGTTGCCCGAGCCCGAGGCGCTCGTCGACGAAGCAGTGAACAAGGACTCCACCACCGGGTTCTATCACCGCCGCCGCTTCCTCGAGCTCCTCACGGACCGGCTCGACTCCGGCCCGCGCAAGGGCGTGCGGGCGCTCGCCTTCGTGCGGCCGGACAACTTCCGCGAGATCGAGGACCAGATCGGACCGATCTCGAGCGAAGACGTGCTGGTGCAGATCGCCGAGCAGCTGCGCGCGCTCACCCAGCCCGCCGATGTTTGCGGCCGATTCGGCGGCCAAGTGTTCACCATCTACGTGGAGCGCGGAACGTTGCGCGACGTCGAGGCGTGGGCGCAAAACGTGGTGGCGAGAATCGCCGAACGGATCTTCTCGGCGGCGCACAACACGCTGTCGGTGACCTGCACGGTCGGGCTGGCCGAGGTCGGGCCGACGACCGACCGCATGGAGAGCCTCATCATCGAGGCGAAGCGCGCCAATCAGAGCGGACGGGAAAGCGGCGGTAACCGTGTCGTGCTCGAGCAAACGGCCGATCACAGCACCCGCATCCAGCGCTTCGACGCGATCTGGGTACAGCAGATCAAGACCGCGCTCATGGAGAATCGGTTCCGGCTCGCGCATCTGCCGATCGCGAATCTGAGCGGCGAGCAGAAGACGATGTTCGACACGGTGCTCCGCTAGATCGACGCGCAGGGCGACGAGCTGCCGGCGACGGAGTTCATGCCGGCCGCGGGCCGCAACCGGATGCTGCGCGCGATCGACCGCTGGGTGATCAACGCCACGCTGCACTTCGTAGCCAGCACCGTCGTGGACTGCGTGTTCGTGAAGCTGTCGAACGAGTCGCTGATCGACAAGACGCTGCTCGACTGGCTCGCGAAAGCGGTGGACGGCAGCGGTATCCAGCGCGACAAGCTGTGCTTCCAGGTGAGCGAAGAAGACGCCACCCAATACCTCACGCAGACGAGGACGCTCGCCGAAGAGCTCGGCAAGCGGGGCTATCGGTTCGCGATCGAGCACTTCGGCGTGGGGCGCGACTCGGCTCGCGTGCTCGCCGACATGCCGATGCACTTCCTCAAGATCGACGGCTCGCTGATGCAGAGCCTGTCCACGGACCAGGCTTTACGGGAGCGCGTCCGCGGGCTCATCGGCACGGCCAGCAAGCGCGGCATACTGACGATCGCCGAGCGCGTCGAGGACGCGAACACGATGGCCGTGCTGTTCCAGCTCGGCGCCGCCTACATGCAAGG
>DASUFK010000099.1:0-13502 GCA_036274615.1 Gammaproteobacteria bacterium
CGCCCGCTCCCGCAAACAAGACATCATCTTCTCGATCCTCAAAGCCCACGCCAAGAATGGCGAGAACATCTTCGGCGAGGGCGTGCTCGAGATACTCCAGGACGGCTTCGGCTTCTTGCGCTCGGCGGACGGCTCCTACCTTGCCGGTCCCGACGATATCTACGTCAGCCCGAGCCAGATCCGCCGCTTCAACCTGCGAACGGGCGACACCGTTTCCGGCTTGATCCGCCCGCCGAAAGACGGCGAGCGTTACTTCGCGCTGCTCAAGGTCGGCGACATCAACGGCGATGCGCCCGAGAGCTCGAAGAGCAAGGTGCTGTTCGAGAATCTCACGCCGCTGTTCCCGAAGAAGCGCCTCAAGCTCGAGCAGGGCAACGGGAGCACCGAGGACCTCACGGCGCGCATCATCGACATGGTCGCGCCGATCGGCAAAGGCCAACGCGGCCTCATCGTCTCGCCGCCGAAAGCCGGCAAGACGATGCTCCTGCAGAACATCGCGGCGTCGATCTCCGCCAACCATCCGGACGTCCAGCTCATCGTGCTGCTCATCGACGAGCGGCCGGAAGAGGTCACCGAGATGGAGCGCACCGTGCGCGGCGAGGTGGTTTCGTCCACGTTCGACGAGCCGGCGACGCGCCACGTGCAAGTGGCCGAGATGGTCATCGAGAAGGCCAAACGCCTCACCGAGCACAAGCAAGACGTCGTGATCCTGCTCGACTCGATCACTCGCCTCGCGCGCGCCTACAACACCGTGGTGCCGTCATCGGGCAAGGTGCTCACGGGCGGCGTCGACGCGAACGCGCTGCAGCGGCCGAAGCGCTTCTTCGGCGCGGCGCGCAACATCGAGGAAGGCGGCAGCCTCACTATCATCGCCACGGCGCTGATCGACACCGGCTCGAAGATGGACGACGTGATCTACGAGGAGTTCAAGGGCACCGGCAACATGGAGATCCACCTGGATCGCCGCATCGCCGAGAAGCGTGTCTTCCCGGCGATCAACATCAACCGCTCGGGCACGCGTAAGGAAGAGCTGCTCACGGCGGTCGACGAGCTCCAGAAGATGTGGGTGCTCCGCAAGGTGCTGCACCCGATGGACGAGCTCGCGGCGGTCGAGTTCCTGCTGTCGAAGCTGCAGGACACGAAGACCAACGCCGAGTTCTTCGAGTCGATGAAGCGCTAACCGTCCGGGCCGGACGTTCCATCGTCCGACCTGCCGGCGGCCGGCTCCGTTACTCCGCCGCTCCCCGCTTCTGCCTTGGCGCGCGTCGCGCGCTTGCGGTCACGCTTTTCCTGCTTCGCCTTCATCCGCGCCGCGCGTGCCGCCGCGAGCTCGGGGAACCGAGCCTCGACCACCGGCCGCACGACGCGCTCGAAGACCATGCCGCCCACCACGAACGCCGCGATGCCGGGCGGGCCCAGCCAATCGAACAGATACGCGGGCCATACCGCCGCGCGGACGCCGTTCATGATCGAGTCGACGCCGAATCTGGTGACGTACTGGAACGCCTGCGACACGACGAAGCCCTCGGCGCCGCTCAAGCTCGAGGCGCCTTGGACGGCGTCTTGCTCGAACGAAATCGCTTCCAGTGTGACCAGGGTGACGACGTAGCCGAGCCCGTAGAACCCGCCGCCTTTCGTCGCCCACAGCGCGAGGAGCCAGTTGCGCACCAGCGGGAACGCGAAGGTCGGCTCGCGCGCGAGCCGCTTCACGACGCGGGAATGGCGAACGAAGCGACGTTCCTGCGGCTTCACTTCCTCGTCGAGGGGCACCCAGTTGCTCCGTGTTGCGGATCGCCGCGGGCTGCGAGGGGCTATCCGCCGCCGGTTTCCTCGCGCCGCACGGCGCGATAGCCGATGTCGGTGCGCCAGAAGGCGCCGTCCCAGCTCACCTCTTCCACGGCACGATAGGCGATTTCGCGCGCAGCGCGCACGGTGCTGCCACGGGCAACGGCGCAGAGCACGCGGCCGCCGTCGGTGACTACGGTGTCGTTCGAGAGGCGCGTGCCGGCGTGAAACATCTTCACGTCGTCGCCGTGGACGCGGTCGAGGCCACTGATCGGCCGGCCCTTCTCATACCCCTCGGGATAGCCGCGGCTCGCCATGACGACGCCGACCGTGGGCCGGGGATCCCAGTCGATCGGCCGAGAGCCGAGCGTGTCGTCGAAGCACTGCAGCGCGAGCGCGACCAAGTCGGAGCGCATCCGGAACACGATCGGCTGGGTTTCCGGATCGCCGAGCCGGCAGTTGAACTCGACGACGCGCGCGCGTCCGGCTCCGTCGATCATGAGGCCGGCGTAGAGAAAGCCGCGGTACCGCACGCCGTCCGCGGCGAGGCCGCGCACGGTGGGCAACACGATGTCGTCCATCACGTGCCGATGCACTGCATCAGTGACCACCGGCGCAGGCGAGTACGCGCCCATGCCGCCGGTGTTGGGACCGCGGTCGCCGTCGTCGCGGGTCTTGTGATCCTGCGAGCTCGCGAGCGGCACTACGCGCGTGCCGTCGACCAGGGCGATGAAGCTCGCTTCCTCGCCCTGCATGAAGTCCTCGACGACCACCTTGGCGCCGGCCGCGCCGAACAGCCGCTGCTTGAGCATGCGCTCGAGCGTGGTCTCCGCTTCCGCGGTGGTGGCGGCGATGACCACGCCCTTGCCGGCGGCGAGCCCGTCGGCCTTGATGACGATCGGCGCGGGACGCCCGCGTACATAGGCACGCGCGGCGGCGAGCTCGGTGAAGGTCTGCGACGCGGCCGTGGGGATGCCGTGGCGCGCGAGAAAGTCCTTCGTGAACGCCTTCGAGCCCTCGAGCCGCGCGCCGTCGGCACGCGGACCGAGGCATTTGAGCCCGCGCTCCTCGAACCGGTCTACGAGACCGGCTACGAGCGGCGTTTCCGGCCCGACGATCGTGAGGCCCACGCCCTCGGCCACGGCGAGGTCGAGCAGCGCGTCGATGTCGGTGGCGGCCACGGCCACGTTGCGCGTCTTCGGCTCGCGCGCGGTGCCGGCGTTGCCGGGAGCAACGAGCACCTCGTCAGCGAGCGGCGATTGTGCGACCTTCCACGCGAGCGCGTGCTCCCGTCCGCCGCTGCCGATGATCAGAACCTTCACGTGCGTGCGCGCTCAGTGCCGGAAGTGCCGCATGCCGGTGAAGATCATGGCGATGCCGTGCTCGTCGGCCGCACGCACCACTTCCTCGTCGCGCATCGAGCCGCCGGGCTGAACGACGGCCGTGATGCCGTGCCCGGCCGCCGCGTCGATGCCGTCGCGGAACGGGAAGAACGCGTCGGACGCCATCGCCGCGCCTGCGAGGGGCAGGTCGACTTCCGCCGCCTTCAACGCGGCGATTCGAGCGCTCATTACGCGGCTCGGCTGGCCGGCGCCGATACCGAGGGTGGCGCCGTCGCGCGTGTAGACGATGGCGTTGGACTTGACGAACTTGACGACGGTCCACGCAAACGCGAGATCGCGGAGCTCCGCGGCCGAGGGCGCGCGCTGGGTGACGACGCTCGCGTTCGCGACGTCGATCCGACCCGCGTCCCGCTCCTGGAGCAGCAGTCCGCCCTCGATCGTCTTCATGTCCCAGATGCGTTCGTGCTCGGTCTCGGGCCAGCCGGCCTCGAGCACGCGGATCGATGGTTTCGCGGCGAGCGCCGCGCGCGCGCCCTTGCCGATCTCCGGCGCAACGATGACCTCCGCGAACTGCTGGCCGACGATCTCCTGCGCGGCGGCCTGGTCCAGCGGACGATTGAACGCGAGCACGCCGCCGTAGGCCGACGTGGGGTCGGTACGGTAAGCGAGACGGTACGCGGCGGCGGGCGAAGCCGCGACCGCGATGCCGCAAGGGTTCGCGTGCTTCACGATCACGCAGGCCGTGGCTGCGAACGCCTTCACGGCTTGGAACGCCGCGTCCGCGTCGACGAGATTATTGAACGATAGCTCCTTGCCCTGGATCTGGCTCGCGTGCGCCACCGTGCCCGGCCGGGATTCCGTGTTGCGGTAGAGCGCGGCCTCCTGGTGCGGGTTCTCGCCGTAGCGCAGCGGCTGCGCGAGCTGCCAGTTCAAGAGCAGCGTCTCGGGCCACGGCATCGGCGTCGCGGTGTGCGCGCGCAAGTAGCGGCTGATGGCGGAGTCGTAGCGCGCCGTGTGGCTGAACGCCTTGATCGCGAGCTCGCGCCTCAACGACGCCGGCACGTTGCCTTCGCGCAGCGCCGCGAGCACGGGTCCGTAGTCCGCGCGGTCGACGACCACCGTGACGCGCTCGTGATTCTTGGCGGCGGCACGCAGCATCGCCGGACCGCCCACGTCGATGTTCTCCACGGCCTCCGCGTCGGTGCAATCCGCGCGCGCGGCCGTGGCTTCGAACGGGTAGAGATTCACCGCGACGACGTCGATGGCGGTGATGCGGTGCGCTGCGAGCGCGGCGTCGTCGACGCCGCCGCGTGCGAGCAGGCCGCCGTGGATCTGCGGGTGGAGCGTCTTCACGCGTCCGTCCATGATCTCCGGGAAGCCGGTGACGGCGGCGACCTCCGTGACCGGGATGCCCGCCCGGCGCAACGTTTGCGCCGTGCCGCCGGTGGAGACGATCTCGTACGACAGCTCGACGAGACCCGCGGCAAACTCGACCAGCCCCTGCTTGTCCGAGACGCTGAGCAGCGCGCGCAATCGCGCCGGCGGCGACCCGCGGCGCGCAATGCGGCCGTTGTTGCGGGGCTTCTTCTTGGCCGCGGCCTTCTTCTTGGCCTTGGCCTTGCGTGCCGGGCTCATCTGCCCTGGAGCTTGTAAGCTTTGAGCTTTTTCCTGAGCGTGCCGCGGTTGATGCCGAGAATCTCGGCGGCCTCGCTTTGATTGCCGTTGGTATAGCCCAGCACCGCCCTGAACAACGGCTTCTCCACTTCGCCGAGCACGAGCTGATACAGATCGCCGGGCTTGTGGCCGTTCAAGTTTGCGAAGTAGCTATTCAGGCATTCGTCGGTGAGGCTACTGAGCGGCTTGTGCTTGGTGCTGAAGTGCGCCGTCGGCGTTACCGCTCGTTTGGTCTTCTTCTTCGTGCTTCTTTTTATACTGGTGGTCGCGATCACTACGTTCTCCCCTTAGAACGCGAATACGTCTCAACGACTCCGAGTCGGTGCCGCCAGCTTTCAACGTCGCGCGCATCTTCCCGGGAAAGCGGGACTTGCCCGGATTGCAACCGGGTCGAATGCTCGGTGACGTTGACCCCGTTTCTAGCAGTAAGGAATACCGACTCAGGGTGCGCGAATCATAGCACGGAAGAGAGAAAAACAATCCCGCGAATTCGTGCTGCGCAACGCGCGAACGCGCGCTCAGAGAAATACTTTGTCCGCACCGCAGCTTATTACATCTGTCTCGACTTCGATGCAGACATCGAGCTCAAATCCATACGCATCCGGTCCCGGATCGACGACTTCGATCTCCGCGTGCGCAGTTTCGCCGGGCGCCATCAGCTCGTTCGCTTGCGTGCCGTATTCCTTCGGCGCAAAGACGCGGCTGCCGACCGCCGCTTCCCAACGATCCTTCAGCTGCACTTGCACCGATGGATACGGCTGCGACTGCTGCGCGCGATTTTGAATGCGCGCGCTGATCTTCAAGCTGCCTTGTCCTCGCGTGTTCGGCTCGGCGGTCGCCACCCAATCGAGGATCTGGTATTGATGCACGTCGACGCGCGGCAGCACGCGCGCGCCGACCATCGCATACGCGTCCTTCACTAGCGGCCCGATCACCGCGTAGCGCACGAGGTCTGCGCGAAAGTGATGGACCGCTTGCGCCCCGAGCGCAACCGTTGCCAACAGCGCGGCGGCGCTCCACCAGCGGCTCGATCGTCGCGGACGCGCGCTCAACGGCCAGGGCGCTGCCTCCGTTCCGCGCTCGGCGACCGCGTCGAGCACGCTGTTCACTTCCTCGGCGCTCATCGCATCCGCATGCGCGAGCGCGGGGTCCGCCTTCATTTCGCCGGTCTCGGCGTCTTCGTCGGCGATCAGGCCCACCTGCGCGACGACGTCGGCGACGCTGAGCACTACGCGATCGCCCGCGGCCTCGTCGGAGCCGCGCGGCACGGCCCTCGCGGCGGGCGTGGCCGGGGAAGGGCGAGGCGCCGGCCCCGGCGAGGCGGCAGCCGACTGCGCTGTGCGCAGCACCTCCGGCGCGGCTTCGGCCGTCTTCGGCTCGCTGCCCGGCGCGGCCGGCGCGGCCGGCGCGGCTGGTGCGGCTGACGCGGCCGGACCGTTGGCCGCCGGCGGCTGCGGGGCGGGCGCGGTCTCGGGCGAGGAGCTTTGGACGGCAGGCCCGGGTGGCGGCGACGGGGCCTGGTTTTCCGCGGCGCTCGACCCGTCACGGGGCGATGCCGCGTCGTCCGGTTGATCGCGGAGCTCCGCGTAAGCATTGAAGACGCTCGCGCAGCGCCCGCAGCGCACTTGCCCGTGCGCCTTCGTCAAGGCGTCGTCGGTAACCCGGAATGTCGTGCCGCAGTCCGGACAGCGCGTGAACAGCATCTTTTGGGTTCGCTCCGCGGCGAATTCTAGCGGTTCTTGCCGTCAACTCGAATTGCGGCGCACGGCGTCGAGCCGCGCCCAACCGTTCTGCACGGTGGCCGCGAAGTCGTCGAAGTAGGGCTCGTAGGCCGCGGCGACGCGCTCGACCTGCCGCTCGAGGATGCCGCTGAGCGCGATCGTGCCCCGCGGCCGCACGTGCTCGGCGAAACGCGGTGCGAGCTCCACCAGCGGCGCCGCAAGAATGTTGGCGAGCACCGTGTCGACGACGATCAGCGGGAGCGCTTCGGGCGCGAGCACGACGATGCGATCGGTTACGCCGTTCAGGAGCGCATTGTCGGCCGTGGACGAGAGCGCTTGCGCGTCGTGATCGACGGCCCACGCGCCGCTCGCGCCGAGCGCGAGCGCGGCGATCGCGAGCACGCCGGAGCCGCAGCCGTAGTCGAGCACGGTGGCGCCGCTCTCGAGGTGCGCGTCGAGCCACTCGAGACAGAGCGCGGTGGTGGGGTGCTCGCCCGTGCCGAACGCGAGACCCATGTGCAAGAGCACGGTGGTGAGCCCCGGGGGTGCAGGAGAAGCGTCCGGAGGCGAGAGCCACAAGCGAGCGCCGAACCGCCGCGCGGCGAACTGCTGACGCGCGGCATCGAGCCACGTGCTATCGGCAAGGGAGGCGATCTCGATATCGCCGAGCAGGGTACAATCGGCTCGCAGCATCGAGCACAACGCTTCGAGGTCGGCGCCGGCGGGGAACAATGCGCGCACCGTGACCGTCGGCCAGAGGGGCGTCTCGTCGGGTAGCGGCTCGAACAGCGGCGAGTCGGCGGCATCGGCCAGGCTCACGACCTCGGCGCCCGCGAGCTCGAGCAGCGTTTCCGCACGCGCCACGTCGGTGGACGCCACGCGCAGCGTCAGCTGCCGTCTGCTCACCGTCGAATGTCCGTTGTCGCAGGGGCACTCACCGCGCGATGGGCGCTACTTGAGCCCCAGACGACGCTCGAGGTAGTGGATATCCGTGCCGCCGGCCTTGAACGCCCCGTGCTGGAAGATCTCCTGGTGCAGCGGCACGTTCGTGCTGATCCCGTCGACGACGATCTCCTGCAGCGCGGTGGTCATGCGCGCGATCGCGGCACGCCGGTGCTCGCCGTGTGCGATGACCTTCGCGATCAGCGAGTCGTAATACGGCGGCACGGCATAACCGCTGTACATGTGGCTGTCCACGCGGATACCCGGCCCACCCGGCGGATGCCAGAGGCTCACGGTGCCCGGCGACGGCACGAAAGTCTTTGGGTCCTCGGCATTGATCCGGCACTCGATTGCGTGGCCGCGCCAGCGCACGTCTTCCTGCGCGAAGCTCAACCGCTCCCCGGCCGCGATGGCGAGCTGCGCTTTGACGATGTCGATCCCCGTCACGAGCTCCGTGACCGGGTGCTCCACTTGGACGCGGGTGTTCATCTCGATGAAGTAGAACTTGCCGTCCTGGTAGAGGAACTCGAACGTGCCGGCGCCGCGGTAGCCGATCTCCTTGCAGGCTTCGACTACGCGCTGGCCCATTCGTGTGCGTTCTTCCTCCGAGATGCCCGGTGCCGGCGCTTCCTCGATCACCTTTTGATGACGCCGCTGCATCGAGCAGTCCCGCTCGCCCAAGTGCACGGCGTTGCCGTGGCTGTCGGCGAGCACCTGGAACTCGATGTGGCGCGGGTGGTCGAGGAATTTCTCCATGTAGACCTGGTCGTTGCCGAACGCCGAGAGCGCTTCGGCGCGCGTGATCGATACGGCGTTGAACAACGCGGCGTCGCTGTGCACGACGCGCATACCGCGTCCGCCGCCGCCGGCTGCGGCCTTGATGATCACCGGATAGCCGATCTCGCGTGCGATCCGCGCGTTCACCTCCGGCTCGTCGCTGAGCGGGCCGTCCGATCCCGGCACGGTCGGCACCCCGGCGGCACGCATCGTCTTGATCGCGGAGACCTTGTCGCCCATGAGGCGGATCGTCTCCGCCTTCGGGCCGATGAAGACGAAGCCGCTCTCCTCGACGCGCTCCGCGAAGTCGGCGTTCTCCGACAGGAATCCATAGCCGGGATGGATGGCGACGGCGTCCGTGACCTCGGCGGCCGCGATGATGGCCGGCATGTTGAGGTAGCTCTGTTGCGAGCGGGGCGGGCCGATGCAGACGGTCTCGTCGGCGAGCAGCACGTGCTTCAACGTCGAGTCGGCCGTCGAGTGCACGGCCACGGTCTTGATGCCGAGCTCGCGGCACGCACGGAAGATGCGTAATGCGATCTCGCCCCGGTTGGCGATCAGGACCTTGTCGAGCATCGTCGTGGATCAGTCCGTGTTGTGGTCGGCCGCCGGCCGCGCTGGCCCGCGCTCATCATTCGCTGACGGTCATTCTTCGATGATGAACAGCGCCTGGCCGAACTCCACCGGGTTGCCGTTCTCGACGAGGACGCTGACGACCTTGCCTGCGACCTCCGATTCGATCTGGTTCATCATCTTCATCGCTTCGATCACGCAGAGGGTGTCGCCGGGCTTCACCTCGGAGCCGATCTCGACGAATGGCTTGGCGCCGGGCGCCGGGCCGCTGTAGAAGGTTCCGACCATCGGGGCCGTGACCTGATGGCCGCGCGCCGCGGGCGGTGCTGACGACTGCGCTGCTTCGGCCATCGGTGCCGCAGCGGGAGCGGCGGGCGGCGCCGCGGCCGCTACGGTGGTCACGACGGGCGCCATGGTCCCGGGCTTCGGATAGCGGCTGATACGCACCGACTCCTCGCCCTCCGAGATCTCGATCTCGGAAATCCCCGACTCTTCGAGGAGCTCGATGAGCTTTTTGACTTTTCTTATGTCCATCATTTGCCTCCCCGTGCGGGATGACCCCCTGCGAGCTGTCGAATCGCGGCGCTCATGGCGAGCTCGTAGCTGCCGACGCCGAAGCCGGCGATCGTGCCGATGGCGATGTCGGCGAAGAACGAGCGCTGGCGGAAGTCTTCGCGGGCCGCGACGTTCGACAAGTGCACCTCGATGAACGGGATCTGCACCGCGAGCAGCGCGTCTCGCAGCGCGATGCTCGTATGAGTGAACGCGGCGGGATTGAACAGTATCAGGGCGATCCGCTCCTCGCGGGCGGCGTGGATCCGGCGGATCAGGTCGGGCTCCGATTCGCTCTGGAAGGCATCGAGCTCGTGTCCGGCGGCTTTGGCTTGCTGCCTCACCGCTGTTTCGATCTCGGCGAGAGTGGTCTTGCCGTAGACCTCCGGCTCGCGCCGGCCGAGGAGGCCCAGGTTGGGTCCATTCAATAGCAGCAAACGGGCCATCAATACCGACGCTCGCCAGAAGAGGAAGCGAGTTTACCCGTTTTCGCCGCAATTGGCGGCAGGTTTATCGGTTTTTCGTAGAAGCTCGGTAACTTTCGGTTCGGCGGGGCACGCCGGGCGGGTCCAAACGCTACATTCGGCCCGCGAGGCGCGCCCGTGCCTCATCCACGCCGATTTTGTGTTGGTCCAGGTCCGCTAGGATCGCCGTGAGGTTCTCGAGGTGCTCGGTGTGCAACTCGCCCGTATGGACGCCGAGCACGCTGCCATCGGCTGCCGTGAACACGGTGAACGGCAGCGCGTAAACGCTGACGCCGAAGGCGGCGGCCGCGTCCCACCCCTCGCCCTCGCCGATCAGGATCGGATAGTTGAACTGCATGCGGTCCGCGAACCCCACCACCGGATCGCGCTTGTCGACCGCGATGCCGACGACCTGAAGACCGGTGTGCCCGGTTTGAAACTCCTTGAGCATCGGAATCTCGCGGAGGCACGGGCCGCACCACGTGGCCCAGAAATTGATCAGCAGCGGTTTTCCCGGCCAGCTCTTGATGGACTGCGGCCCGCCGGCCAGGCTGTCGAGCGTGAAGTCGGGGAGCGTTGCCGCGAGCTCGGGCGCATCGGCCGACTCGTCGGCGTCCGCGCCGATCAGCGCCGAAGCCGGAATGTCCGGCGTTTCGGGCTGCGGCGCGGGCGGCAGCAGGAAGCGGTAGCTCAGATAGCCCAGGACGGCCGCCGCGCTGAGCGCGACGGTGAGCAACGCGGGACGTGCCTTAGCCATGGGCGCCGACCTCCCGGCCGGCGGCAGGGCGCCGGTCAGAGCGCCGCGAGCTTGGAGACGTGCTCGCTGAACTCCTGCGGAGGAACGAAGCCGACCAGCTTGAAGTTCGGCCGTTCAGTGCCGGCACGATCGAAGAAGGCGATCGTTGGCGGCCCGAAGCTCTTGAAGCGGCTGAGTAACGCTTGATCATCCTCGTCGTTTTCCGTCACGTCCGCGCGCAGCAGCAGGTAGGGCTTCAGCGCGTCGATCACCCCGGCGTTGGGGAAGGTGTCCCTCTCCATCTCTTTGCACGAGGTACACCAGTCTGCACTGAAGTCTAGCATCACGGGTTGCTGTGCGCCGCGTGCCTCCGCGAGCGCGGCGTCGAGCGCGGCGACGGTCTTGATCTGCCGGAACTGCAGGCCCTGCTTGGCGGCCGGCGAGCCGTCCCGGTTGCCGGCGGCCGCGAGCACGCCGCGGGGAATCGGCTCGAGCGGCCTCTCGCCGCCCAGCGTAGCGCCGATCAAGAGGAGCGCGCCGTAGAGGCAGGCGAGCACGCCGAGTCCCTTGGCGACGCGGCGAACCGGGCCCGAGCCCGCGGGCAGGGGCTCGAGCGCCCCGAGGAATACGCCGGCGAGAAACACGAGCACCGACCACATGACCAGGGTGACGGAGCCCGGCAGCACGCGCTCCATGAGCCAGATCGCAATGCCGAGCATGACGAACCCGAACGCGCCCTTGACCGTGTTCATCCACGCGCCCACGCGCGGCAGCAGGAAGCCCGCCGACGCGCCGACCACGAGCAGCGGCACACCCATGCCCATGCTCATCGAGAACAGCGCCGCCGAGCCGCGGGCCACGTCGTGCGTCTGGCTGATCATGATGAGCGCGCCTACGAGCACCGGCGCCACGCACGCGGTGACGATCAACGAGCTCAGCGCGCCCATCACGGCCGTTCCGGCGTAGGTGCCGGCCTTCTGCTTGTTGGCCAAGTTCGACAGACGCGTCTGGATCGCGGACGGCATCTGCAAGTCGTAGACGCCGAACATGCCGAGCGACAACAGCACGAACATGCCCGCGAACAGCGTGAGAATCCAAGGCTTCTGGAACAGCGCCTGGGTCTGGCCGCCAACGAGCGCCGCGATCGCGCCGGCCACGGTGTAGGTAGCGGCCATGCCGAGCACATAGCTCAACGACAGCGCGAAGCCGCGCCGCGGCGAGACCGTGCCGCCCTGGCCCACGATGATGCTCGAGAGGATCGGCACCATCGGCAACACGCAGCCGGTGAATGCGACACCGAGGCCGCCCAAGAAAAATCCGCCGATCAACGCCGCCCAGGAGCCGGTGACGAGAGCCGCCCAGCGGTCCTGCTCCGACACGGGCTCCGACCCGGCCCCCGCCGCCGAGGCCGAGGCCGGAAACTCGCGGGTCGCGGGCAGCACCAGAGCCATCGTGCGCTCGCCGGGGGGATAGCAGAGGCTGTCGTCCTTGCACCCTTGGTACGCGGCCATCACCTGGACGTCGAGCGCGTCGGGGCTCGAGCGCGCGAACGGAATCTTGATCTCGGCGTAGTCGCGGAAGATGCGGACGTCGCCGAAGCTGTCGTCCTTGTGCGGAACTCCTTCGGGCAGCACGGCGCGGCCGAGCTCGATGTTGCCCTCGGCGCGGACGGCGAGCTTGTCCTTATACAGGTAGTAGCCGGGCTCGATCTGCCAGGCCACGGTGAGCTCGTTCGGCTTGTCGAAGCGCGCGTTCATGACGAAGACGCGGTCGGCCGGCAGGATGTCGTCGGTATTCGCGAGCGGCGAGCGCGGCGCGCCCAAGTTGAACGCCGACGCCGCAGGCAGCGTGACGGGAGCCGTCCAAGTCTGCGGGATGTAGCAGATGCCGTGATCCGCGCAGCCTTGCAGCTTCAGCTGGAGGTCGAGCTTGGCGGCCGTGCCGTTGCGTTGATACGGAACGGCGATCTCGAAGCCGTGGCGGTAGATTTCCTGCTCGCCGAAAAATTCGTCGCTGTGGACCTCGCCCTTGGGAAATTCAGCGGCGCCTACGGTGACGCCGTTCGTCTTGCTGGCGAACCCGAAGCGCGCCCGGTACAGGTAGTAGCCGTCGAGAACGTCGAACTTCAGGCGGACGCGCTCCGCGTCGGCCGTGGCCGTGTATTTGAAGACCTGCTCGGGCGGCAGGACGTCGTCGTCCTGGGCGATCGCGCGCGTCGCAACCAGCGCCGTGATCCAGAATAGCGCGTGGGTCAATCCAAGCCGCGTCGACATGCTCACTCCTTGCGTTCGGTCACCGAATCCGCCAACCAACCGAGATAAGCGGCGGATCCGCCGTGCACCGGGATCGCGAGAACCTCGGGCACCTCGTAGCTCGACCGGTCGCGGATGGTCTGTTCGACCGCCGCGAGCCGGGCTTCGGTCGTTTTGATCACGAGCAGGCTCTCCTGCTCCCGTTCGACCCCGCCCCGCCACCGATAGGTCGACTGGACCCGCCCGAGCGTGTTCACGCAGGCGGCGAGCCGCTGCTCGACGAGAGAGGCGGCGAGCCGGGCCGCTTCGTCCTCGCTCGCGCAGGTCGTCAACACGAGCAGCGGTCGAGGGGTGGGCGGCACGTCGCTGTTCCAGCTGTCAAATCGGCCATCAAGCATACCGGAGCGATCGCCGCGTGGGTCAGGAACGCGCTCTCAAAGCCTTGCAATCGGCGAGACGATCACTATGATTGGCACTCACTTTGACCGAGTGCTAACAAGATCGCCGGTCAATAGTTTTTTTAGCCGTAAATCAAAGCCTTAAGAAAGGGAGAACAGTCATGAAGCTGCGTCCTCTGCACGATCGCGTCGTCGTTCGACGTACGGAAGAAGAGCGAAAGTCGCCGGGCGGTATCGTCATCCCCGACACCGCGACCGAGAAGCCGATCAAGGGCGAAGTCCTCG
>DASUFK010000100.1:0-4282 GCA_036274615.1 Gammaproteobacteria bacterium
CTCAAAGGCACCGTGGCGAAAGCGGTGAGCCTCTCGGGCCCGCACGCCACCATGCAGATCAAGGACGCCACCGGCCAGGTTTGGGACCTCACGCTCGCGCCGCCGGCGCGCACCTCGAACGCGGGACTGAAGGAAGACACGATCCCCGTGGGCGCCGAGGTCACGATCTTGGGCAAGCGCAACCTCGATCAGAAGAAGCTCGAGGTGAAGACCGAGCGGGTGACCTGGAACGGCAAGAACTTCGACGTCTATCCGGACCGCCTCTAGTCCCAGGCCGCCGGCCGAGAGGAGGCGCGCTTGCCCGAGTTCCTCGCGTGGCTCGAGGCGTCCGCCTTGGGCCACGCGATGCGCGGCGCGGGGCTCTGGAGCTACGGCGTCGTCAATCTCGTGCACATCCTCGGCGTGGCCACGCTGTTCGGCAGCGTGCTCGCGCTCGACCTGCGGCTGCTCGGCGCGTGGTCGCGCCTCCCGCTGGCGTCGGTCTCCGGGCCCACCGTGCCGCTCGCCGCGGCGGGATTTTGCGTCGCCGCCCCGAGCGGGTTATGTCTGCTCGCCACCAACGCGAGCGAGTACATCGGCAATCCGTTTCTCCTGATCAAGTTCCCGGCGATTGCGCTGGCGCTTGCGAACGCCGCGGTGTTGAGCTTCGTTCCGGCGTGGCGCGCCCGCGCCACGCGCGAGCCCGCCGCGAGCGAGCGCCGCGCGCTCGCGGCGTTCGGCGGCGTGTCGCTCGCCGCCTGGCTCACGGCAGTAGCGGCCGGACGTCTGATCGGCTACTGGTGAGCGGAGGCGTCCGATCCGGCACCCCAGGTGTCTGACACCGGCAGTGTCTGACACCGGGAGTGTCTGACACCGCTGCGGGCTACAATGCCGCTTTCCCAACGAGCCGCTCGATGGACGTCACCACCGCAACCTTCCAAAGCGAGGTTCTGGAAGCCTCGAAGACCCTGCCCGTCGTGGTCGACTTCTGGGCGCCGTGGTGCGGGCCGTGCCGCACGCTCACGCCGATCATCGAGAAGGTGGCCGCCGGATTCCGCGGCCGCGTGAAGCTCGTGAAAGTGAACTCCGACGACAATCCCGAGCTCTCGCAAGCCTTTCAGATCCGTTCGATTCCGAACGTCATCGCGTTCAAGGACGGCAAGGCCGCCGCGCAGTTCATGGGCGCGCTCCCCGAGAGTCAGGTGCGCGCGTTCTTCGACAAGCTGCTGCCGTCGCAAACCGAGGCGGCGCTCGCCAATGCCGAAGCGCTGCTCGCGGCGGGCAACCTCGACGACGCGGAGCGGCAGCTCGACGTGATCCCGTCCGACCCCTCGATCGCGGCGCGCATCGAAGCGGTGCGCCAAGGCATCGCGTACGCGCGCGCCGGCACGGAAGGCCCGGGCGAAACGGAGCTGCGCGCGAAGCTCGCCGCGGACGCCGCCGACCATGAAACGCGCCTCGCGCTCGCGGGGCTCTACGCCGGCCAGCGGCGCTACCGCGAGGCGATGGAAGAGCTGCTCGAGATCGTGCGCCGCGCGAAGACCTGGCGTGACGGCGAGGCCCGCAAGCAGCTCCTGGCGCTGTTCGGCCTGGCGGCGGCCGATCCCGCGCTCGTCGCCGAATACCGCCGCAAGCTCACGAGCGCCCTCTACTGACCGCTCTTCGGCAAGGATCCGTGCCCGTGCTCCTACGTGTTGCCATGGCCGCGTCGGCGCTCTGCGCCGCGACGAGCGCGCTGGCGCAAACGCCCGATGGGCCCGAGACGATCGACGTGGTCGGCGTCACCCCGCTCGCGAGCGCGAATCGGCTGGCGACGAACGCACAAACCGCGACTGCGCAGCAACTCCGCGAGCAAGGCGCGCTCGATCTGTCCGACTTCATGCGGCGCAACTTGAGCAGCGTGTTCGTCAACGAGACGCAGAGCAACCCGCTGCAGCCCGACCTCCAGTTTCGCGGGTTCGTCGGCTCGCCGCTGCTCGGCCTGCCGCAGGGGCTCGCCGTCTACCAGAACGGCGTGCGGATCAACGAGCCGTTTGGCGACACCGTGAACTGGGCGCTGATCCCGGAGTCGGCGATCGACCGCGTGACGCTGCTGCCCGGCGCGAGCCCGCTGTTCGGCCTGAACGCGCTCGGCGGCGCGATCGCGATCGACACCAAGAACGGCTTCGACGATCCGGGCACGCGCGCGGAGGTCCTCGCCGGCTCGTTCGGCCGCGTGCAAGCGCAGATCGAGACCGGCGGCTCGACGAACGGCAAGCTCGGTTGGTTCGTCACCGCCTCGCGCTTCGACGAGGATGGTTGGCGCGACTACTCGCCGAGCCGGGCCAACCAGCTGTTCGCCAGCGTGGGGCTGGACGGCGAACGATCGAGCCTCGACGTCAACGTCACCTACGCCGACACGGACCTGATCGGTAACGGCGCCGCGCCCGAGGACCTCCTCGAGCTCGACCCCGAGGCGATCTTCACGCGTCCGGACCAGACACGTAACGAGCTCGTGATGCTCGACGTCAAGGGCAGCAGCAAAGTCTCGAACGCGCTCACGGTCACCGGCAACTTCTACGTCCGCGACAGCAACATCCGCACCTTGAACGGCGACGATTCCGACTTCGAGGAGTGCGCCGGCGCGCCGGGCTTTCTCTGCGAGGGCGAAGACGGCGGGGAGGAAGTGCTGCTCGACCAGAACGGCAGCCCGATCGCGGACGACGACGAGCTCGACGGCGCCACTCTCAACCGCACGCGCACCGAGCAGGACACCGGCGGGCTCGGCTTCCAAGCTGCCTGGCGCACGACGCGCGGCGAGGTCACGCTGGGCGTGGCGTACGACCGCAGCGACGTGGAGTTCGCGTCGAGCACGGAGCTCGGCTCGCTCGACGCGACGCGCCTGGCGGTTCCGGGCGGCGTGCTGGTTGGCGGCGCGCTCACCGGCCTGGACGCGATCACCGCCAACACGGGCGTTTACGCGACGGCGACCCTCGGCCTCACGGATGCGCTCTCGCTCACGCTGTCGGGGCGCTACAACCACACCGAAGTCGAGCTCGAGGACCGGCTGGGTGACGACCTGAGCGGCGACCACACGTTCGAGCGGTTCAATCCCGCGATCGGCCTCACGGCCAAGCTCGGCCCGGCGCTCGCGTTCTATGCGAGCTTCAGCGAGGCCAACCGCGCGCCGTCGCCCGTCGAGCTCACCTGTGCCGACGAGAGCGACCCGTGCCGTCTGCCGAACGCGTTCGTGGCGGACCCGCCGCTCGAGCAGGTGGTGGCGAAGACCTTCGAAGCCGGGTTCCGCGGCTCATGGAGCAGAGGCGGCTGGCACGCGGGGGTGTTCCACACGATCAACGAGGACGACATCCTCTTCATCAGCGCCGGCGCGCTCACCAACGAGGGTTTCTTCGACAACGTCGGCGACACGCGCCGCCAAGGGGTGGAGCTCTCGCTATCGGGCGCGGGCGAGCGGCTCGACTGGTTCGTGAATTACACCGCGCTCGACGCCACGTTCCGCGAGGACTTCGAAGTGGCCAGCCCCCACAATCCCGCCGCCGTCGACGGCGTGATCCCCGTGACGCCCGGCGATCGTTTGCCGCTGGTGCCGAAGAGCCTGCTGAAGGGCGGCTTGAGCGTGGGTCTCGGCCCCCGGCTGCGTCTCGGCGGTGACGTGCTCGCGAGCTCTGGCGCGCCGTTCCGCGGCGACGAGGGCAATTTCCTAGGCGGGCTCGACGGTTATGCGCTGCTGAATGTACGGCTGCAGCTCGACCTCGGCGCGCACGCGGAGCTGTTTCTCAACCTGGACAACGTTCTCGACGAGGAATACGCGACGTTCGGCGTGCTCGGCGACGCGGAGGACGTGCTCGGCGCCGACTTCGACGATCCGCAATTCGTGAGCCCCGGCGCACCGCGGGCCGCCTGGGTCGGCGTGCGCCTACGCTTCTGAGTAGCGCGCCTGCCACTTTCCATAAGCTGGCCGATTTAACGTTGCGGATCGGCGCAAACGCTCGCTCCGCGCGGGCTGTGGACCCGAAAGTGTGAAGCAGTTCAAACTTTCAGCCGATCTCATTTCGTGCGAAGAGGCAACAAAAAATGAGCTCGCTATTCACTTCACGACGTTTCACCCCCGACCTGCTGCGCCTGCCCGCCTTCTGCGTGCCCGCGGCCAACGAGCCTGATGATCTCCGCGACAAACGCGAGGCGCAGCTGCGCTGGATGCGCGACAAGGGCGTTCGCTATCTCGGCACGCCGGTTGCGAAGCCGAGCAAGGCGCAGCTCGCCGGATTGAAGATCGCGAAAGCCAGCTGAGCCGCGGCGAAAA
>DASUFK010000101.1:0-4152 GCA_036274615.1 Gammaproteobacteria bacterium
GCGGGCGCCCATGGTACGATCCAAATACGTCGCCAGGGTTCGCAAGCCGACCCCGAGATTGTCCCGATAGGATAACCACCGAAAACCCATGCCTACCCTTCCCCGAGCCACTACGCGCGTCGTCGACACTGCGGGCGCTTCCGCGTCCGGCCTCGACAATTGCTGCCTGTTCATGCCGGCCGCGTCGAACGCGGACATGGTGCCGCGCTTGTTCGGCTCGGCCGATGCGATTTTCGAGCAGCACGGTTTTACCGATGGCGTCGATTACGCGTCGCTGCATTTCGCGAAAACGCGCAAGCCGCTGATCGTGTGCGGCCTGCCGATCGATACGGCCGGCGTAATCGGCCGCAAAAACTCGAGCGGCAATAGCGGCTCGAGCGTCGTGACCGTGACCGCGGGCGGCGCTGGTTGCATGTGCGAGCACGAGGGCGAGCTCACGGTCATTCGCGGCGGCGTGGTCGGCACGGATCAGATCGTGCTTGGCTTATCGCTCGACGGCGGGCGCACGGTCAAGAAAATTCGTTTCGGCACTGGCACCTCGTACGCGGAGCCGCTGTTCAATTTCACGATCGGGCTTGGCGCCGGCACGCTTGTCGAGGGCGATACCGTGCTCACGTGGACGGGCACGTCGCCGCGCTCCGCGGCCGCGGACTGGCAGACGGCGCGCGAGAACCTCGCGGCGCAACAAAAGGCCTTCCGCTCGATCCTGCTGATTGGCGACTTGCAAGACGACACCGAGGCGGGCCTGTTCAACGCCGAGCTCGAGGCATACGAGACGGCCAACGAGCGCTTCATTTACGGACGTTGCAGCGTGTACGATCGCCTGCCGCTCGCGAGCATGAGCAAGGTCGCGGTCCGCATGACCGGCGCCCCCGCGCTCACGTTCGCGGAAGTCGGTATGACCGGCGACACGATCACGCGCGCGACCGGCTCGTGGCTCGCTGACGGTTTCGTGGTGGGCGATACCATCGTAATTACGGGCGCAACCGCGAGCGCGGGCGCGAACAACATCACGGCCGTGATTGACTCGCTCGATGCAACCACGATCACGCTCGATTCGGAAGACCTTGTCGACGAGGTTACGAGCGCCGCGTCGATCGTCGGGTATCCGACGCTCACGTTCGCGGACCCGGACACGATCACGCGCAATCGCGGCTCGTGGCTGGACGACGGTTTCCGTGCCGGCGACTTGATCACGGTCGACGGCACCTCGAGTAACGACACGATGATCGACGCCGAGCTCGAGACGGTTACCGCGCTCGTGCTCACGACCATCGGCACGGGCGCGTCGGACGTGGACGCCGAGGTCATTGCCACGCACGCGGTCACGATCACGGCCGGCCAGACCAAGGCCGCGTGGATGGCGCAGCTCGAGGCGGATTTCGAGGACGTCGACGACGCGTTTCGGATCAGCATGAGCGCCGGCCGCGGTCGGCCCGACTTGCTGCCTTACAGCGGCTACGTGTTGCGCCGCCCCGCGTCGTGGGCCGCGTCGCTCCGTGAGTACCAGCACGACGTCCATATCGCCACGTGGCGCAAGGACGACGGCCCCGTGTCGTTCGACCTCACGGACGCGGATGGCAACCTCGTCGAGTGGGACGACCGCGTCGACGGCGAGGCCGCTACGCAAGCGCGTTTCACGGCGTTCCGCACGTGGGCGAACGGCCCGAACGGCTCGTTCATTGCGCTCGACGTGACGCGCGCTAACGAGAGCTCGCTTTTGCTGCTGACCGCAAACGTGTCGGTCGTGAACGTCGCGTGCACGATCGCGCAGGCGGCCGCCGAGAAAGTGATCGGCCGTTCGCTCGTGCTAAACGCGGACGGGACTGCGTCCGCGAGCGCGCTCGCGGAGATCGCGGCCGAGGTCAATACGGCGCTCACGAACGGGCTCCTCAAAAACGCCAAGGGCGAGGGGCAACGCGCCTCGCTCGCGACTTGGACGCCGAACACCGACGACGTTCTCAACGTGCCCGAGGCGACCTTGACGGGCGTGCTCGACCTCGTTCTCAACGGCATCGTTCACTCGGTCAATACCACGGTTCGCGTGCGAAGCGGCGGGCAGTAGTGTTCGAAGTCTACAAGCATACGTCGCCTAGCGGGCGAGCCTACGTAGGCATGACCTCGCGCACCATGAAGCTGCGATGGCACGGGCACACGAGCGACGCGCGCAAGGGCAAGGACGGCGTTTTCTGGCGGGCGATCCGCAAGTACGGACCGGAAATGTTTACGCACGAGCTGCTCGAGCGTATGTCAACTGAAGCCGGCGCGAAACTCGCGGAGCGGCTTTGGATCGAGCGGCTCGGTACGCAGGTGCCGAACGGCTATAACATGACTCCCGGCGGCGACGCGCGGACGCGCGGCATGTCTGGGCGCAAGCATTCACCGGAGACGATCGCGAAGATGAAAGCGCGCGCCGCGGGGCGCGACCTGTCGGCCTTGCACGCGGCCAGGCGCGGAGCGAAAGCGTCTACCGAGACGCTAGCGAAGATGCGCGCAGCCAAGCTCGGGACGAAACATTCATTAGAGACGCGCGCAAGGATGAGCGCCGCGCACCGTGCAGTCTGGGCCGTTCGAAAAGGCATAAGCAAATGAGTTTTCCAAACAACGAATACCCCGTCTACAACGGCTTCGCCGTTTCGTGGGCCGACCTCGAGGCGAAAATCTCGCCCGACGGCGGCGACCTGTTCTCGATCGACGATATCGCCGCGTTCCACACTGGGCGCACGGTCGAGGTCGGCGAGCAACGTGGGCGCACGGGCGGCCGCGTGAAAAAGCACACGCTTGGCGCCGGCTCGCAAGAGGCTAGCGTGACGTTCTACCGCGACGGTTACCAAAAATTCCTTCGCAAGCTCGCCGCGCTCGCGCCGATGCGCGGTAATCAGGCGGTCTTGACCGCGGTCGTGTTCACGATCGACTTCAAGCACACGCCGCTGAACGATGACGAAATCTACCAGCGCATCGTGCGCGGGTGCCGCGTGATCGGTGACACGATCGACGGCGCCGAAGGCACGGACGCGGACCAGATCGAGGTGCCGTTGCTCTGTAAGGAAATCGTCGACATGATCGACGGGAAAGAAGTGGTCCTGATCTAATGCGAACACGGGAGGAAATCGAGGCGGCGCGAGCCGCGCGCAAGGCGGAGCTCGCCGCGCAGCAAGAGGCGCAAGAGCTCGCGGACCTCGAGGCGCTCGACGCCGCCGAGATCGAGCATGGCGACAATAGCGTATGCCACGTGTCCGTGCCGTACACGCCCGGCCTACCGGCGACGGCGATCGCCCGGTGCCCGAAGCCGGTCGAGATCAAGCGCTTCCAAGACATGGCGTCCAAGGCCCGCAAGGGCGAGGGCGGCGTGAACACGGGCGCGGCGATTTCGGCGCTCAAGGCGCTCGTGGCCGTATGCCTCGTGTACCCCGACAAGGACACGTTCGCGGCCATGGTCGAGGCGCGCCCCATGCTCGACCTCGACCTCGGTAACGCCGCGCTCGGCCTCGCGAACGGCAAGGCCGCTGACGAGGGAAAAGGCTAAGCGCCGCTGTCGAGCGCTCGCGTACGCGCGCGGGCGAGCTCGCCGCGTGCCTGGCGGCGTGGCACCCGGGCGGCACGGACGCGGACGACCCCGAGACTTCGGCGCGTGCATGGGCCGGCGTGTTTCGTGTGGCCGAGTACCTCAACGCGCAAACGAACGCGGGACGTGGCAAGGTAAGCAGTAGGCGCCGTGGCAAGTGATCAGACCTCCTATGCGATCGAAATCGCCGCGTCCATGCCCGAGGGCGACGCGACGATCGCGGAGCTCGACCGTCTTACCGCGAGTCTGCTCGGCGGCGGCAAGAACGCGGACCATTTCCAGGCCGCCATCAAACAAGTAGGCGCATCGCTCGCGGCCGCGGAAAAGGCTGCCGCGACCGCGAACGCGGCGCTTGCCGCGGGCACGGCGGAGTACTCGCTACTCGAGCGCGCCGCGCTGCAAGCGAGCAAGGCCGCCGAAAAAGCGGCGCTCAAGAACGGCGGCGTCGTGCCCGAGGACTTGGCGGCCAAGGCCACGACCGCGAACGCGGCCGTGCAAGCGTTCGCTGGCACGCTCAAGAAACTCGAGGCTGACGCGGGCGCCGCGAACGCGAACGAGGCGAAGCTAGGCCGCACGTTTGCGAACGT
>DASUFK010000102.1:0-8683 GCA_036274615.1 Gammaproteobacteria bacterium
CGAGATTCGGGCGCGGCGCCTGGAGCCGCGCGACGGCCTCGGGGCTCGTCACGTCGGCCACGAGATGCTCGGCCTCCACGATCTTGCCGCCCACGATCGAGAGACGTGCCGCGAGTTGCGCGGGCACGGTGCCGCCCGCGCGGCGGCGGTCGATCACGGTCATCAGGCCTACCGTGCCCGCCACCGGGTCGGGCACGTACAGCCGAAACTTCGTCGCGGCGCCGGCCGCGTCGGCCCACAGTCCTTCGCCCGGCCGCATTCTCTTCACGTTCTCGACGAATGCAATCCGGTCCGATAGAGGTGCCTTGCCGGGGTCGTGCGCGGCGATGGCCGCGAGGTAGTCGTCGGCAATACCCACGAGACAAGCTCGATCGCACGCCGGCTCGGCGGCGTGCAGGGCGGTGCAAGCCGCGGCGGCGAGAAGGACGGCGCAAGGCGCGAGTTTGCTCATGCTGCTCCGGCGGGACGAGCCCGCGGCCTCGAAGCGTCTAGCGGTAGACGGATTCTCCGTAGCTCAGCTTGCCGAGCTCCGTGCCGGCGAAGATACCGTGGCCCGCGATCCATTCGCGCGCGCGCAAGTACGCGTCCTCGGTATAGGTGTCGAACACGAGCCGCTCGCCCGGCCCCCAGCGCCGAGTATCCATGCGGTCGTGATAGCGCACCGGAAACTCCTTCTTATAGTAGTGCGTATAGAGCTCGGGCCGGAGATCGATGTCGCGCTGCGCGCGCTTGAGCGCGCGGAAGAACTTGCGCAGATCCTCGGGATCGGGATCGCCGTGGATCATCGTGGCGATCATGAAGGTGTTGTCGAGCACCTTGCGGAAGCCGAGCTGCTCGGCGAAGTAGTAGGGGCCGCTGAACAGCGCCGCCGCCGGCACGCTGCCGTCGATCAAGAGCTCCATGCGCTTGAACAGCATGCCGTCGTTGAACGACAGGTTGATCTGCTCGGACGGCAGGTACTGCTCGAGCGACTGAATCGTGGAGTAGTGGCTGCCGGACTGATAGCCCACGGAGATCGGCACGCCGGCGAGATCCTCGGGCGTCTTCACCGGCGAGTCGGGCGCCACGAACACGCCCGACGGCGCCACCGAGTACACGTTCGGATAGAGACGGCCGTGGCCCGACGAGGCCGCCACGTTCACGGTCCAGTGACACGCGCAGCTCACGTTGGTGGAGCGGCCCTGCTCGAGCGACTGGAACGCGCCGACCTTGGCGCCCTGGTCGTGGATCTTGCCGTCGGTGGCCTGCACCTGCTCGCGGAACACGTAGTCGAGGCCTTCGTCCGCGAAGTAGCCTTTTTCCTCCGCCACCCATTCCTGCAGCCGGAAATGCGGATCGACCACGAACGGTTGGTTTTTCATCGAGCGGGCTCCCGCGGCGAAGGTCGCTGTACCGTGTAGGGAATGCAGTATACGACCGGCCGCGCTCGGCCGGCCGCGATCGCAACCCCCCGCCGCGCCGCGGCAGCGGGCAGGGGCCTCGCGCTACTCCACGCGATGCGGCGCGCCCGACGAGTCGGGACGCTGGCTCGTGCGGATCTCGCCGCCGGCGGCGAGCTTCTGCGCGTGCTCGAGATGCTCCTTGAGCGTCGGCAGAGTGTCCTGCGCGAGCTCGACGATGTCCTTGTCCGTACCGGTCATCGCCTCTTTCTGATATGCCGCGATCGCCTTTTGATGGTCGGTGACCATCGCCTCCCCGAGCTCGCGATCGAACTGCGCGCCCGACAACTTCGACAGCTTGTCGAACGTGGCCTTCTGCTCCGCGGTGACCTCGGTGGGCACGGTGATGCCCTTCTCGCGCGCTACCGACGCGTGCTTTTGCAGCGCCTTGGCGTGATCGTTCGCGAGCATCTTGCCGAAGTCCTTGGCGTCTTCGCTCGTGGCGTGCTCTTTCGTGAAGTCGCCGATCTTGACCTCGGCCATGTTGTCCTGGATCGCCTGCATGAGGAATTTCGCGTCGGCGGATTCTTGGGCCGTGACCGGCGCCATGAAGCCCCCGATGGCCGCGGCCGCCGCGATCGCCGCGGAGCCGGACAGCAATCGTCTCATCGTCTGGTTCATAGGATCACCCTCCTTGGTGAGTGGACGTTCAGCAGTCTTCGATAGGTGCAATTCCCATACCACGACGTGCAGGTGGCACGGGCGTTGCAACGATCGGCTCATGAGCAACCAGGCGCCGCGCTCGAAGCCGCTCGAGGGCTATGCGCTGATCGGCAACATGATCTCCGCCGCGCTCGTGGGGCACGACGGCTCGATCGATTGGCTCTGCTTGCCGCGCCTCGATTCGCCGGCCTGTTTCGCGGCGCTGCTCGGCGGCCCGGAGCACGGCCGCTGGCTCATCGCTCCGCGCGAGACGCGCCTTCGCACGACGCGCCGCCGCTATTACCCCGGCACGGCGGTTCTCGAGACGCGCTTCGAGACCGACACGGGCGAAGCAGCGCTCATCGACTTCATGCCGCTCACCGACGACGAGCAGAAGGTCGATGTCGTGCGCATCGTGCGCGGGCTCCGCGGCGAGGTGGAGCTCGACATGGAGCTGATCTTGAGGTTCGCGTACGGCCAGAGCGTGCCGTGGGTGCGCCGGCGCGACTACGGCCTGAGCGCGATCGCGGGCCCCGACGCCGTGGAGCTGCACACCGACGTGCCGCTCGAGGGCCGCGACATGACCACGCGCGCGCGCTTCACGGTGCGGGAGGGCGAGAGCGTGCCGCTGACGCTTTCGTATCACTTGTCGCACAAGACGCCGCACTTCGTCCCCGACCACCAGGACAGCCTCGACCACACGGTGTCGGCCTGGCGCGCGTGGTCGAAGCGCTGCCGCTTCGAATGCGGCAACGAGCGCTGGAACGGCGCCGTGCTGCGCTCGCTGATCACGCTCAAGCTGCTCACCTACGAGCCCACCGGCGGCATCGTCGCGGCGCCGACCACGTCGCTCCCCGAGAAGCTCGGCGGCGCGCGCAACTGGGACTACCGCTACTGCTGGATCCGCGATTCGGCGCTCACGCTCTACGCGCTGCTCAACGCGGGTTACCGCGAGGAAGCGGAAGGCTGGCGCCGCTGGCTGCTGCGCGCCGCGGCCGGCCACCCCGAGCAGCTCCACATCATGTACGGCATCGCCGGCGAGCGCTGGCTGCCCGAGCAGGAGCTGCCGTGGCTGCCGGGCTACGAGCGCAGCGCGCCCGTGCGGATCGGCAACCTCGCCGTCGAGCAGCGCCAGCTCGACGTCTACGGCGAGCTCATGGAGGTGCTGCACGCGGCGCGCGAGGCCGAGCTCAGCGGGCTCGACGAGGCGTGGGCGCTGCAGAAGACGCTGCTCGCCAATCTCGCGAAAGTCTGGCGCGACCCCGATCACGGCATCTGGGAGACCCGCGGTCCCGCGCGCGTGTTCACGCACTCGCGCGTCATGAGCTGGGTCGCATTCGACCGCGGCGTGCAGGGCTGCGAGCGCTTCGGGCTCGACGGCCCCGTGGATCGCTGGCGCGCGATCCGCGATGAGATCCACCGCGACCTCTGCGCCAACGGCTTCGACGAGCGGCGCAACACGTTCGTGCAGTACTACGGCGGCCGCGAGCTCGACGCGGCGCTGCTCTTGATTCCGCAGACAGGCTTCCTGCCGCCCGACGATCCGCGCATCGCGGGCACCGTGGCGGCGATCGAGCGCGAGCTCGTGCGCGCCGACGGCCTCGTGCTGCGCTACTCCAAGGACGCCGCCGACCCGGCGCGGGAAGGCGCGTTCCTCGCGTGCTCGTTCTGGCTCGCCGACGCCTACGTGATGCTCGGCCGGCTCGACGACGCCACCGCGCTCTTCGACCGGCTGCTCGGGCTCGCGAACGACGTGGGGCTCCTGTCAGAGGAATACGACCTCGACGCGGGGCGGCTGATCGGCAACTTCCCGCAGGGTTTCTCGCACATCGGCCTCATCAACACGGCCTTCAATCTCGTGAAGGCGCGCGGACCGGCGCGCCAACGCTCCGAGCGCGTGGCGCCGAAGGACGGCGACGGCACGCGGCACAACCCCGCGGGGCGTTGATCGCGGCGCGCCGCAAGAATTGGGCGGCGCGCAAAAACTGGAAGGTTGTCGGCCTCGTCCGCGAGCGCCGGCCCGTGCGGCCCCGCGCGTTCGCACGCGGCACGCGTCGTGGCACGACGTTTGCTCTCGTGTGGGTCTCATCTCCGGCGAAACCCGATGAACCCGCCCGACTCCACGGACCCCGAGTTGCTCCGCGCCCCGCGCGGCATCCCGAATGCACCTCCGCCCGCTCCGGCGCCGTTCGACCTCGACGCGCCGCCGGCGGTCTGGCGCGGCGATCCCTACCCGCTCGGAGCAACCTGGGACGGCGCGGGGGTCAACTTCGCGCTGTTCTCGGAGCACGCCGACAAGGTCGAGCTGTGCCTCTTCGACCGGCTCGGCAAGCGCGAGACGCGGATCCCGCTGCGCGAGCGCACCGACCTCGTGTGGCATTGCTATTTGCCCGACGCCCGGCCGGGCCTGCTCTACGGCTATCGCGTGCACGGTCCGTACGCGCCGTCGGAGGGCCACCGGTTCAATTCGAACAAGCTGCTGCTCGATCCGTACGCGAAGGCGATCCGCGGAGACATCAAGTGGAGCAATCTGCACTTCGGCTACAAGATCGGCAGCCCGAAGGAAGACCTGTCGTTCGACCGGCGCAACAACGCGGGCGGCATGCCGCGCTGCGAGGTGATCGACCCCGCCTTCAGCTGGGGCGAGGACCGCGCGCCGAAGATCCCGTGGCGCGACACCGTGATCTACGAGCTGCACGTCAAGGGCTTCACCAAGCTGCACCCGCTCGTGCCGCCGCAGCTGCGCGGCACTTATGCGGGGCTCGCAAGCCAGCCCGTGATCGACTACCTGCGGCGGCTCGGCGTGACCTCGGTGGAGCTGATGCCGATCCATGCGTTCGTGGACGACCGTCATCTCGTCGAGAAAGGCCTGCGCAACTACTGGGGCTACAACACGATCGGCTTCCTGGCGCCCGATTTCCGCTATTGCGCACACGGCGGCATCGAAGAGCTCAAGACGATGGTGCGCAAGCTGCACGCGGCGGGCATCGAGGTGATTCTCGACGTGGTCTACAACCACACGGCCGAGGGCAACCACCTGGGCCCCACGCTCGCGTTCCGCGGCATCGACAACGAGGCGTATTACCGGCTCTCGCCGGCCGACAAGCGCTACTACGTCGACTACACCGGCTGCGGCAACACGCTCAACATGATGAGCCCGCGCGTGCTGCAGCTGATCATGGACAGTCTCCGTTACTGGATCACGGAAATGCACGTCGACGGATTTCGCTTCGACCTCGCGTCGGCGCTCGCGCGCGAGCTCCACGACGTGGACCGGCTCGGCGCGTTCTTCGACATCATTCATCAAGACCCGCTGCTGTCGCAGACGAAGCTCATCGCCGAGCCCTGGGACCTCGGCGAAGGCGGCTATCAAGTCGGCAACTTCCCGATCGGCTGGACCGAATGGAACGGCCGCTACCGCGACACGGTGCGCCGCTACTGGAAGGGTGACGACGGCACGCTCGGCGACTTCGCGTCGCGGCTCTTGGGATCGGCCGACCTCTACGCGAGCAGCGGCCGGCTGCCGTTCGCGAGCGTGAACTTCGTGACCGCGCACGACGGCTTCACGCTCGCCGACCTCGTGAGCTACAACGACAAGCACAACGAGGCGAACCTCGACGACAACCGGGACGGCGAGAGCCATAACAACAGCTGGAACTGCGGTGCCGAGGGCCCGAGCGACGACCCGGCGGTGCTCGAGCTCCGCGCGCGGCAGAAGCGCAACTTCCTCGCCACGCTGATCCTGTCGCAAGGCGTGCCGATGCTGCTCGCCGGCGACGAGCTCGGCCGCACGCAGCAAGGCAACAACAACACCTATTGCCAGGACAGCGAGCTCAGCTGGGTCGACTGGCAGCACGCGGACGACGAGCTCATCGCGTTCACGGTGGAGCTCACGCGGATGCGCCGGCGCCACCCCACGTTTCGCCGCCGCCGGTATTTCCAGGGCAAGAGCCTCCGCGGCGAGGACTTGAAGTGGCTCAACCCGAACGGCGAGGAGATGACGCCCGAGGCCTGGGCGGACCCGTTCGCACGTTGCGTCGGCGCACGGTTCACGCCGGCGGGATTCGACGAGCGCGACTATCGCGGCGACCCCGTGGGTGACGACGACTTCCTCCTGATCGTGAACGCGCACCACGAGCCGATCGAATTCCGCCTGCTCGAGGAGGGCTGGCGGGCCGTGATCGACACCGGCCGGGGCCTGCTCGCGCGCGGCGCGAGCGAGCCGCAACGCGAGCGTTACTCGATCGAGGGCCGCTCGCTCGCGCTCTTGACGCGGCCCGCCGCGTGAAGGCGCGGCATGCGATGCCGTTCGGCGCGACGCTCGTCGACGGCGGCCGCGGCGTGAGCTTCTCGATTTGGGCGCCGGCCGCGCGCAGCGCCGTCGTGCACGTGGACGGCGCGCCGCTCGAGATGGTCCCCGGGCCCGGCGGCTTCTTCGAGTGCCTGGCCGAGCGCGCGGCACCGGGTTCCCGCTACGCGTTCTCGTTCGACGGCGCGGAGCTCCGCGTCCCCGACCCGGCGTCGCGCTTCAATCCCGACGACGTGCACGCACCGAGCGAGGTGGTGGACCCTGAATCGTTCGACTGGCCCGACGCGAGCTGGCGCGGCCGCCCCTGGAGCGGTGCCGCGCTCTACGAGCTGCACGTGGGCACGTTCACGGCCGAAGGCACGTACGACGCCGCGCGCTCGCGGCTCGACTATCTCGCCGAGCTCGGCATGGACGCGATCGAGCTCATGCCGCTCGCCGACACGCCGGGCCGCCGCAACTGGGGCTACGACGGCGTGCTGCCGTTCGCGCCCGAATCGCGCTACGGCCGGCCGGACGCGCTCAAGCGCTTCGTTTCGGCGGCTCACGAGCGCGGCCTCATGGTGCTGCTCGACGTGGTCTACAACCACTTCGGACCGGACGGCAACTATCTGCATCTCTACGCGCCCGACTTCTTCACCGCGCGCCACCAGACGCCGTGGGGCAACGCGCTCAACTTCGACGGCGAGCGCGCCGACGCCGTGCGCAGCTTCTTCATCCACAACGCGCTCTACTGGCTCGAGGAGTACCGCTTCGACGGCCTGAGGCTCGACGCCGTGCACGGCATCGTCGACGACTCCGATCCGGATTTTCTCTCCGAGCTCGCGGCGGAGGTTCGCCGGCTCGGGGCGCACGCCGGCCGCGAGATCCACCTCGTGCTCGAGAACGACCGCAACGAAGCGCGCCGCTTGCGCCGCGACGCGGCCGGCAAGCCGGCCGCCTACACGTCGCAGTGGAACGACGACTTCCACCACGCCGTGCACGTGCTGCTCACGGGCGAGCGCGGCGCGCACTATCGCGACTACGACCGTCCGGCGGTGCGCTTACTGCGCGCGCTGCACGAAGGCTTCGTGTATCAAGGCGAGCCGTCCGGCTTTCGCGGCGGCGCTTCGCGCGGCGAGCCGAGCGGGGATCTGCCGCCCGACGCGTTCGTCAACTTCCTGCAGAACCACGACCAGATCGGCAACCGCGCCGACGCGCGGCGCCTCTGGATGCTGGTCGCGCACGAGCGTGTGCGCGCCGCCGAAACGCTGCTGCTGCTCCTGCCCACGCCTATCCTGCTGTTCATGGGCGACGAGTTCCACGCGCGCACGCCGTTCCCGTTCTTCTGCGATTTCCAGGGCGAGCTCGCCGCGGCGGTGAACGAAGGCCGCCGCCGCGAGCACGCGGGCTTCGGTGCCGGCGGCGACGAGCCCCCCGAGCCGAATACGCCGGAGGCGCGGGGCGCGGCCGTGCTGCGCTGGGGCGCGATCGGCGCGCCCGAGCACGCGGCGAGCCTCGAGCGCCATCGCGCGCTCCTCGCGCTGCGGCACGAAGTGTTCGACGGCCGCATGCCGGCGCGCAGTGCGGGCGGCGACCTGCTCGGCGAGCGGGCGCTCCGCGCGCGTTGGCGGCTCGCCGACGGCTCCACGCTGCACGTGGTCGCGAACCTGGACGACCGCGAGCTCGCGGCGTCGCGCGGTGAAGGGCTCGCGCCGCCCGGCGACTGGCTCGCGTCCACGGAGCGTTTGCCGCCGGCAATGGGGCCCTCGTCGATACGGTCCTCGCCGGCGCCCTCGCAATTGCCGGCGTGGTACGTGCTGTGGACGCTCGAGCGTTGAGCGCAAGCGCGATCCCGCGCGCGACCTACCGCGTGCAGCTCGACGCAAGCTTCGGCTTCCGCGCCGCGGCCGAGCTCGTGCCGTATCTCGAACGGCTCGGCGTGAGCCATGCGTACTTCTCGCCGTATCTGAAGACGCGGCCCGGCAGCGTGCACGGCTACGACGTGATCGACCACGACGCCGTGAATCCCGAGCTCGGCTCGGAGGACGATCACGCCGCGCTCTGCGAACGCTTGAGCGAGCGGTCGATGGGCCAGCTGCTCGACATCGTGCCGAACCACGTGGGCATCATGGGCAGCGACGGCAAGTGGTGGCAGCGCGTGCTCGAGAACGGTCAGGCCACGCGCTATGCAGATTACTTCGACATCGACTGGCGGCCCGCCACGCAGAAGCTCCGCGGCAAGGTGCTCGTGCCCGTGCTCGGCGATCAGTACGGCAACGTGCTCACGGCCGGCGACCTCGTGCTCAAGTTCTAC
>DASUFK010000103.1:0-3076 GCA_036274615.1 Gammaproteobacteria bacterium
CCGGCGTGCGCGGCACGAACCCGCTCGACGTCTTCGGCCAGCAGATGCGGCCGATCGCCGCCGCCACGCTGATGAGCCGCGACGACGCGGTGGACGTGGTGGCCTACATCGGCACGCTCCGCGGCGGCGGCGCCGGCGCGCGGAGCTCGACCGCGCCGAACGGCGGCGGCTCGCGCTGACGCCTCGTTCCTGCGGGAGCGTGCGCTGCGCACAAGAATTGAGAACGACGGGGACGTTGTTGGAACACGGACGGCTGCGTCACTCAGGTCACTGCGCCCTAGGTCGCGTCCGGGCCTCCGTCGAGCGGTTTCTGCGGGTCGCTGTCGCCTTGGCTTTGCGGCGTCGTCCTGCGCGGCGACTCGCTTGCCGATTGCGCTTGCGAGCCACGCGGCTGCGCTCCACGCGGCTGCGATCTGCCTTGCTTCTGCGATCCGCCTTTACGCATCGCTTGACCCTGGCCCGCCGTGTCCTTCACGGCATCCTTGACGTTTTCGACGGCGTCGGCCGCCGCGTCGCGAAGCCCCGCGGTGCGGGCGTCCACCTCGCTCTTGAGCCGAGTCTTGGTCTCTTCCGCGATGTCGCCGAGCAAACCGTCTTCCGCGCGAGTCGACGGCAGCATGGCGCCGAGCGCCGCGCCCGCCACGATCGCGACCGCGCCGAGCACGAGCGGCTGCTCCCGGTACAGATCCGTGACGGTTGCCGCGCCCGTGCGTGAGGCCTCGGCCATCGTGTCCATGGTGCGTCGCGTAACGTCGGCCACGCGGTGCGCGGCCTGTCCCGCCGCGTCGGCGGCGCCGGACGCCGCCGCCCGGGTCGCGCCCATCGCGTCCATGGCGGCGTTCTTGGTCGAGTCGTAGGCGGCCGAAGCAGTGTCGCGCGCCGAGTCGAAAGTCGACGACGCGGTGCCGCGCGCGGAATCGAACGCGGATGACATGCCGTCGCCGTCGCCCATCCGGCTGCGGTCGTAACCGGCCGAGCGGGGCGCCGTCTTCGAGGAAGCCATCAGCCACGCGATGCCGATACCGGCGAAGAGTGTCGGCAGCGGATTGTTGCGCACTTGCGCGAGCAAGTTCTCACCGAACTCGCCGCCGTGCTCCTTCACCGCGTCCATCACGCGGTCGAGCATCTGCCCGGGAGACAGGCGTTGCTCGAGCTCCGAGAGCGTGCCCTCGACCGCGTGCCGAGCGCTGTCGGCTTCACGCGCGAGCTCGTCCGGATCCTTGCGCACGTCGTGGCGCAGATCGTCCATCGTGCTGCTCATGGCATCTGCCTCCTCACCGCGTCCTTGTCCTTGCGCAACGAGTCCACCGTACGCTCGGGCGTAAGGTTGCTTGCGGCGACGTGCTTCCTGCCTGCCTGCAGCATGACGGCTCCGATGACGGTGACGACCGCGCCGACGATGAGGGCCGCAGTCCAGGCCGGCATCTTCGTGGCGAGCCAAAACGTCACGGCGCCGAGCAGATACAGCACGCCCGCGTAGAGCACCGCGCCGCCGGTCGCCACGCTCATGGCGCCCCGCTTGGCCTGGTCGACGGACTGGCTGATCTCCGAGCCCGCGAGCGCGAGCTCCTTGCGCAGCAGCACCGTCACGTCGGCGAGCAACTGGCGCAGGAGATCCGCGGCCGATCGGCCGCGCTCGTCGGCCGCCCCGCTGTAGGTCTCGCGTCCGCCGTCATACGCACTCCGTTCGGAGAGAGCGCCCGCCGCGTTCCGGCCGTCGCCGGCGCGCGGGTTTCGTGATATCGATGGGTCGTAAGCCATTTGCCTTTCCTCCTGGTGTCGTGGCTGCCCTTCCGTGGGCAATGGGTGTCGAGGCGGCTATGAGAACTTCCGCCTCGTAGACGTGCCGCTCGAGCCCGCCTTGAAGAACCGGCTCAAGGCGAATCCGAGGGCCACGCCGCCCGCGATGAACAACGCCGGATTGCGTTGCGCGAGGCGCTGCGCGTCGCGGACGAAGTCCTCGAGCCGGCGGCTCTCGAGATACGAGGAGAACCTGCGCGCCTGATCGGCGAGCGCCGCGGTGGCCTTGCCGAGCGTCTCGTGGCCGGACTCGTCGAGCCTGCTCGCTGCGTCCTTCATGGCGTCGGACGCCTCGTCGGCGGTCGCGGCCGCGCCGCTCGACACGTCGCGGTAGACGGACTCCGCTTGGCGTTTGGCGCCGCTTGCGGCCTCGCGCGCCGCGCTGCCGAGCTGCTCGCGAGACTCGGATCGCGTCGAATCGCCGTTCGATTTGTCGGCTCGAGAGCTCGAAGTGTCGGGAGTAGATGGGTTCATGTGTGGCGCTCCTTGCTCTGGAATGAGTTGCGCCGCGGGCGCTTTCCTTGCGCCCACGGCTGCTCTACGGGTGCAGATTCCATGCCATGACTTTCACGCTGGCGCCAGTCCCGCTCGCGAGATGGCCAGGCCGCAGAAATTGGAAGGGCGAAAGTATTCCTGGAACGGTCGCCGTGCCGGCTGCCGCGCAACCGTGCTTGCGCTAGGACAGCGCCGCGCGCACCTTGCGTTTGGCTTCGAGCAGCCAGTGCGGGCAACGCCGCTTGTCGGCGTAGAGGATCTCGCAGTCGTCGCAGCGCACGCACTCGGTGAGCACGATCTTGCGCTTGCGGATCGCGCCCCACTCGCAGGTCTTCTCGCAGAGCTGGCACTGGCTGCACTCCGACCAGCGCTTGATCTTGAACACGGTGGCGAGCGACACGAGCCCGAGCGCGGCGCCGAGCGGGCACAGGAAACGGCAGTAGAGGTTGCGCACGAAGACGCTGGCGACGAGCAGCACGCCCACGCCGATCCAGAGCGCGACCGTACCCTCGCGGCTGAAGAGCCAGAACGGCTCGATGTAGCGGTAGAACAGATTGTCGTCGGTCGCAAGGAAGTAGCCCACGGCCGCGAACAGCACCACGTATTTCACGAAGCTCAGTCGCCGCTCGAGCGCGGGCGGCACCGTCACGCGCCAGCGGGCGGGCACGACGGCGTCGATGAGCTGCGTGAGCGCGCCGAACGCGCAGACGCGCCCGCAATAGACGCGGCCCCAGAGCACGGTGGTGACCACGGCGAACACGACGAAGACCGACCAGCCGAG
>DASUFK010000104.1:0-25717 GCA_036274615.1 Gammaproteobacteria bacterium
CTCCTCTATCCCGAGCTCGATCTCTGGAAGACGGCGCAGCCCGTGCTCGAGGACTGGCTCAAGCAGCGCCGCGACCCGCGCACGCAGTTGAAGGCGCTCGTCGCCGCGTGGCCCGACATCAGCGAGGACCTCGCGATGCTGCCGCGCCTCTTGCACCGCGCCGTGCGGCGGGCCGACATGGACGAGCTCGCGGCGCAGCGCGCCCGGCGCGTGACGGTGGTGCGGGGCCCCTCCCTCATAAACACAGCTGGCGGCGTGCAGCGTGCGGTCGCGGCCGGCGCACTCCTGATCGCCGGCGCGCTCTGGACCGGGCTCGCGGAGCCGCATTGGATCGGCTGGCTCGGCGTGCTCGCCGGCCTCGTGCTGCTGGTGCCGCGGCGCGGCGACTGACGCCGCCGCGGCTCATCGCTCAGTCGTCGATCTCGACCTCGACGCGCGTCACCGGGATGTCCGCGCCGTCGCCGGCGCGCGTGCGCGCGACGATGTAGAACGTCTCCGGCCCTTCGGTGTTGTGGTCGCCCACGATCGGCACGTGCAGCGTGCGGTTCTGCTCTCCGGCCGCGAACTTCTCGGTGAGCACGCCGAGGTTCACGTAGTCGGAGCCGGGCTTGGCGGTGCCGGGCTCGGTCCACCAGGTCACGGACGACACGCGGCGGCGGTCGCCCATCCTCAAGAGCAGCACCGCCGCGCTCGGCTGCGATTCCGAGACCGTGACCCGCTCGAGCCCGAGCTCGAAGCGCTCCGGCTCGGGCGGCGGAGCGGGCGGCTCCGGCTGAACGGCGGCGACCGGCGTGCCCGACGCCGGGTCGGCTCGCGGCTCGTCTTGCGGTCGAGCGGCGGCCGAGTCCGACGCAGGCGGATTGGACGCAGCTGCGCCCGGCGCCGGCGGATCGGTCCGCGCAGGTGCCGCCTCCGCGACCTCTGCCGCGGCGTCCTCGGCCGGCTGCGCCTCGATACTCGTGGTGACTCGGGTGCCGACCACCGCGGGCGCTTCGACGCTGGCCGCGCCCTCGCCGCCGTCGACTCCCGGCGCGCCGACATCCGTCGGGGAACCGCCCGAGAACAGGCTCGTGAGCGCCGACGTGTCGACAGTGATGCCGAGCAGCGTCTCGCGCTTCCAGTACGCCGCCCCGATTGCCGCAACCGCCACGGCCAACGCCGCGTAACGCCCGATGCCGCGCAGCGGACCCGGGCGGTCCCGCTCCCGCATGCGGCGGGCATGGCGCTGCACGTCGCTCGGGTCGAGGACCCAAGTCTCGTCGCGCTTGCCGGGGGAAGGCTTGGCGGTGCGTTTGTCCATGTTTCGCGATTCTAAAGCGAAGCGTGCGAAGCGGCGTGAGACCGGCCTCACGGCACGAGGCCGCGTCAGTTGGCCGCCCGCGCTTGGCGCGACTGCAGGATCCAGCCGAGCGCGTCGTCGACGTCGGCCATCATCTTGTCGTGCCCGCCGCCGAAGCGGTGATTCTTCGACTCGACCTCGTAGAGCCGCAAGGTGGGCGTGTCGGGCCCGAGCAGCTGGCGCGACTCGGCGGAGGGCACATACGAGTCGTTCGTCGACTGGATCACGGCGAGCGGAGTGGAGCCCAGCAGCTTGAGCGCGGGATAGATCTGCACGCGTCCCCTGTCGTCGACCTGGATCTCGGCGCGCTCGGCCGGCGGCGCCTTCAGATAGTCGACCTCGCGCGTGAGCGCGAGCGCGATGGCGCCGCCCAGTTGCGCGCGGACGTCGGGGTGCAGCGCCGCGAACGCCACGAGCGTCGCGCCGCGCGAGAATCCCACCACGATCACGGGCGTGGTGTCCGGCATGCCGAGATCGTGCTTGGCGTCGGCGAACGCGGCCTTCACGCGCTCCGCGGCCTGCGCCGTGCTCATTCGCTCGCCCGCGCGCTTCACGGGCTTCAACGCGTCGGGCGTGTCGATCCCCGCCACCCAGTAACCTTCGGCGGCGAGGTGCGTGAAGACCTCGGAGCTCACGCTGCGCCAACCGCCGTCGCCGGTGGCGAACACCACGAGGTCGTCGGGATGCTTCGGCTGTGCGGGACGCGCATAGATCAGATGTACGGTACGCGGCCCGGTCTTGAGCGGCTCTTTCATGATGTCGTAGACGCCGGGCATCGACTTCAGTCCGCCGAACGCGGAGCAGGAGACCGCGAGCAGGGACAGCGCGATGAGCTTCTTCGGAATCATGGCATCCGAATTTACCCGGAGATCCTGACGGGGAAATAGGCAGAACGGCGGATGCGGCGACGAAAACACCCTTACCCGACGAGCGGCCGGCTTCGGCCGACGAACGGTCGCCGGGCGGCCGGCCGAACGCCGCTAGTTCGTGCCCTGAATGGAGTAGGCCAGCGTCGTCTTTGACGGAAGCGGCCGCGACCGCTTCGGATCGGCGGCCGTTTGGATCGGCTCGGCGAGGGTGCGGATCGCCGTTTCCTTGCCGTTGAATAGGACCGTTTCCGGGCTGAGCTTCACGATCATCACGTTCGGCGGCCATTGCTCCGGCGGCGTCCGGACGAGCCGCAGGGTGACCGGCGTCCCCTGCGGAAGCACCGTGAGCCCTTGCCAGACCGAGGGCTGCGAAAGCTCGGCCTTGTACGTCCGCGTCTCGTCCTGCGAGTGCAGATCGATGGGCTCGAGTGTGGAGACGTAGATCGTGAGGCCATTCGGAAGAGCGTCGGTCATGAGCACGAGCCCGCTCGACGGCGGGTCCGGAATCGCCGCGAGCTCGTACTCGAGCTGGCGCAGCACGTCGCAATTCGTGGGCGGCGGGTACTTCACCGTCGGGTACTGCTTCAGGGAGTCGCACCCCTTGCGGAACGCCGTCAGCACCTCGGCTTTGCCGATCATCGCCTGGTTCTCGTCGCGCGGGTCGCGGCTCGTTTGATACGCGACCCAGCTGCTCCGTGCTCGGCGATAGACGTCGAGCTCGGCGCCGAGATACTGGTCGAGGTCGATGCCGTCCGGGGCGAGCGCCGTCAGATCGAGCTTCGCGATTCCGTGTTGGCGAGATGAGGAGACCGCCCGGCGCGCGTCGGCGAGACTGCGCGGGCAGTCGGTCACCGCGTCGTCGCCGATACCGCCGAGAGGATGCTGGCGCGACGCCTTCTGGAGATCGTTCATCGTGAGCGGCGTGTTTTGGTACCAGAAAGTCGCGGTCTCGAAACCGGTGCTGTCGGGATTCAGCGGCCCGTACTCGCACTCGAGCAGCGCGGCGCCGCTCGACTCGAGGCCCGCGATCTGGCGCAGAACGGCTTCTTGGGCGGGCAGCGCCACGTCCTTGCTCACCGCGCTCCGGTACGCGGCCAGGGTGATCTTCACGCCGCGCGCTTCGCTGACGCCGATGTTCGGGCTCTGGTCCTTCGAGTGCCACTCGATGCGTTGGTCCATGAGCCTGGCGAAGTTCTCACGGATTTTTTTCACGCGAGGACCGCTGCAACCGTCGGCGTCGATCTCCTCGGCCATCGCCAGCATGTTCGGGTCGAGCGCCCAGATGCCCAACGTGCCGGCGCCGAGCACGCTCAGCGCCAAGAATTGCGCGCTCGGAAACGTGCCCGTCGCGCTATCGGTGTTCAGATACTTGATCCAGCCGAGAAACTTCACGAGGCCGGCGCCGTCGAGGCCCGTGCCGCCCATGATGTCGCACTTCCGCGGCAGCTCCTCGTCGGTGCGAAACGCCATGAGCACCGCCTCGAGGTCCATGCGGCCGAAATTGTCGTCGGCGATGTGCGCGAAGTCGCCGTCGTGCAGCTTGTCGATCAGGTTGGGGTCGTTGCGGAACGACGGCTGCGCGCCGGCGGATGCGCACAGCGACAAGAGCGCGGCGGCGATGATCGGGCGTCGGGCGCTGAAGGTTCTTGTTCTTATCATGAAGACCTCCGAAGACGCCGGCGGACTATAGACAGGCGGGTCACGGCGCGTCAAAAGCGCCCAGGCGGCGCGGCGACTCTGTCCCGATCCGCGCGCGCCGGAAGGCGGCTACTTCCAGCCGTCGATCGCCTTGCGCTGGAGCGAGTCGGTGCCGAACTGCATGATCTCGATCTGCACGCCGTTCGGATCGTTCACCCTGACGAACCGTGCCTTCGCCGGCGTCAAGCCGGGATCGGCCACCGTGAGGCCCGCGGCGCGCAGCGTGGCGACCTCGGCGTCGAGATCCTCGACCTCGATGCCGAAATGCGTGATCCCCGGCGGCTGATTCGCGCCGGCCGGGATCAGCTCGACGAACGTGTTGCGGTTCAGCTGGAGATAGCTCAGCTGCACGCCGCCGTCGGCGCGCCGGAGGGTGTACGCCTCGCGGAAGCCGAGCTTCTGCGTGTAGTAGGCGAACGCCTTGTCGTAGTCCGGCACCACGAGGCCCACGTGGTTCAAGCCGTGCACGCGCGGATTCTGCGCGGCGCTCGGGTTCAGCAGGATTGCGCCGACGAGCACGCCGGCGATGAACAGAGCCGCACTTCTCACGAGCCACCCCCTTGGACGGCGCCCGCCGGCTTCGCGCGCGGCTTACGAGCGCGTCAGTTGATCTTGGTCTCGCCGCCGAGCCCCGCCATCGCCGCGTCGATCTCGCCGACCACGCTCGCGATCAGCGCGCGATCGGTGCCGCGCACCACCAGCGTCGCGCCGAGCCGGCCGTCGCGGCTGAACGGATAGCTGCCGATCTCCACCTGCGGGTGCGCATTCTGGATCTGCTCGAGCGCGGCCGCGAAATCGCCTTCGCGCAGGTACACGTCGATGCTCGACGACTGGATCGGCGCGCCCTGCGTGAGCAGCGGCACGGCGCTCGTGAACATAGCGCGCGCGATGCTCGGGATGCCCGCGAGCACGAACACGTTGCCGATCTTGAACCCGGGCGCGTTGCTCACGGGATTGTCCACGAGCTCCGCGCCGCGCGGCACCTTCGCCATCTTGAGGCGTGCCTCGTTGAGCGGCCGGCCGCCGCGCTTCAACCGCTCCACGGCCTCCGGGTCGAGCACCAGCTCCACGCCGAACGCGCGTGCCACGCACTCGGCGGTGATGTCGTCGTGCGTGGGGCCGATGCCGCCGGTGGTGAACACGTAGGTATAGGCCTCGCGGCACGCGTTCAGGTGTCGCACGATCGCCGCGGGATCGTCCCGCACCACGCGCGCTTCCTCGAGACGGATGCCGAGCTTCGCGAGCTCGACGGCGAGATATTGCAGGTTCGCGTCCTGGGTTTTGCCGGACAGGATCTCGTTGCCGATGATCAGCACGCACGCCGTGGGTTGAGTCATTCGGAACCCCCGGACGGGAGCGGCGCCGCGGCGGCCGCGGGATCGAGCGCGAGCACGGTAAGGATCGGATAGTGATCCGAGCCGATGCCGGACAACCGCCGTTCCGCGATCACGCGAAAGTCCTTGCTCACCACGCAATGATCGATGGGGATGCCGGCGATTGGCAAGAACGTCGGCCAGCTGAACGTGACGCCGCGGCCGCGGCGACTGTCGGTGAGGCCCGTGCGCTCGATCCAGCTCGCGAAGTACGGCGAGTAGGGGGTGGTGTTGAAGTCGCCGGTCACGATGAGCGGCCCGGGCGTCCGCGCGCTATATCTCGCGAGGAGCTCGTACTGCCAGTTGCGCTGCCCGGCGCGCCAGCCCGACGTCGGCGAGCGCAGGTGAACGCCCACGAGCGTGAACGCGCCCGCCGGCGAACGAACGCGCGCCTCGATCGCGGGCTGTGTGCCGAGCGGTAGGCGCTCCACGGAGTCGAGCGGCAACCGCGAGAACAGAGCGATGCCGGTGCTGCGCTCCTGCGGGAGCTCGAGGAAATTCGGATGCGAGCGGCGCAGCTCGTCGACGAGCGTGCTCCAGAGCGGCGTGTACTCCACGAGCACCACCACGTCGGGGGACTCCGCGCGCACCAGGGCAAGGAGGCGGTCGGCCGAGCGATTGCTGAACTCCACGTTGGCCGTGAGCACCTTGACGGGCGTGCCGGCAACGGTCGCCGCCGCGGGCGTGGCGAGCGCCACGTAAGGCAGCAGCGGCGGCGCGCTCACGGCAAGCGTAACGGCGGCGGCGAGGCACCCGAGCCATTGCTTGCGAACACCGAGCACCACGACGAGCATGGCCGCCGCGACGGCATATTGCACGCGGAAGTGCGACGCGAGCTCGAGCACCCACCAGGCTCTCGAGCCGAACGGCAGCAGGCTTGCCGCAAGGAGGCCCGCCGCGGCCAGCTCGAGCGCGGCCCGGAGCCGCGACCGCTTCCCTGCGGTGCTCGTGGTCACGCGCTCATCCCTGCGCCGCCGGTGTGCCGCAGCTCCAGCACGCGCCGAACTGCGGCTCGTTCTGCTCGCCGCACCGCGAGCACGTCCAAGGCGGCGAGCCGCTTGCGCCGCGCGTCCCGAGCGCGTCGCCCAGCACGCGCCGCGCACGCCCGGCCTCGGCATCCACGAACACCCAGAGCTCCGGCTCGCAGTCGAGGAACGGCAGATCGCCGAGCGCGCTGGCGAGGTTCGCATGCTTGATGAAGCTCGCGATGCCTTCGTGCTCGAGCAGGTTCTGCGCGTGCGCCACGTCGGCCAAGACCGCTCCTCGATATACCCGCTGCATGGGCGGCTCCGGGCCTCAGGCGCGGAGCCCGCGCAAGAAGCGCGCGGGGTCCTCGCCGCGCTCGAGCACCTCCACGAGCGCCGATCCCACCACCGCGCCGTCGGCGTGCTTCGCGATCATCGCCACCTGGTCCGCGCGGCGCACGCCGAATCCGGCGCACACCGGTAAGCCGCCGGCCGCCTGCTTCACCGCGTCCAGGTATTGCGCGAGGTCGGCGGGCAGAGCGGCGTTGCCGGTGATGCCCGCGCGGGTGACGGCGTAGACGAATCCTTGGCTCGCCGCGCACAGCGCGCGCAGCCGCGGCGCGGGGGTCGCGGGCGTCACGAGCTGCACGAGCGCGAGTCCGTGCGGCTCGAGCGCGGCGCGCAGCGGGCCGTCCTCCTCGTGCGGCAGGTCGGGCGCGATGAACCCCGACACGCCCACCTCCGCGGCGCGCGCCGCGAGCGCCTCGAAGCCGAACGCGAGCAGCGGATTGAGATAGCTCATCAGTAGCACCGGTGCCGGCAGCTCGAAGTCGCGGCGCTCGAGCTCGTCCAGGATCCAGCGCAGGCTCACCCCGCGCTCGATCGCGTGCTGGCTCGAGCGCTGGATCGTGACGCCGTCGGCCATCGGGTCGCTGAACGGCACGCCGATCTCGACGGCGTCCGCTTCGGACGCGACGGCGCGCAGCACTTGCAGGAACTCGCGCGGCTCGGGATAGCCGGCCGTGAGAAACGGCACGAGCGACGGCGGCTCGCCGGGCTTGCGCGCGAGCCGTTGGCGCAACACGTCACGCGGCAGCATTGGCGCGCTCCGTCTGGGCGTGCGGGGCGTGCTTCGCGAGAATCGGCATGTCCTTGTCGCCGCGGCCGGAGAGTCCCACCAGAATCCGCGCGCCCGGATGCGCCGCGGCATAGCGCTTGGCGCCCGCGAGCGCGTGCGAGCTCTCGATCGCCGGCAGGATCCCTTCGGCGGCGCAGCACTCGCCGAGCGCCGCGAGCGCCTCGGCGTCGCTCGCGCTCACGTACTCCACGCGGCCGATCGACTGCAGGAACGCGTGCTCGGGGCCCACGCCGGGGTAGTCGAGACCGGCGGACACGGAGTGCGTCTCCTGGATCTGGCCGTTGTCGTCGTAGAGCAGCATCGAATAGTTGCCGTGCAGCACGCCCGGCCGTCCGTGCGACAGCGTGGCGGAATGATCGCCGAGCTTCGGCCCGCGGCCGCCGGCTTCCACGCCGTAGAGCGCCACGCCGCGGTCGCCCAGGAACGCGTGGAACAAGCCGATCGCGTTCGATCCTCCGCCCACGCAGGCAAAGGCCGCGTCGGGCAGCCCGCCGTTCTCGACGAGCTGCGCGCGCGCTTCGCGGCCGATCACCGCTTGCAGGTCGCGCACGAGCACCGGATAGGGGTGCGGGCCGATCGCCGAGCCGATCAAGTAATAGGTGCCGGTGGGATCGGACACCCAGTCGCGGATCGCCTCGTCGATCGCCGCTCGCAAAGTGCGGTCGCCCGACGTTACCGGCACGCACTTCGCGCCGAGCCGGTGCATGCGGTCGACGTTCGGCGCCTGGCGGGCGACGTCCACCTCGCCCATGTAAACGACGCACGGCAGCCCGACCCGCGCGCACGCGGCCGCCGACGCCACGCCGTGCTGGCCGGCACCGGTCTCGGCCACGATCCGCTTCGCGCCGAGCGCCTTGGCGAGCAGCGCCTGGCCGATCGCGTTGTTGATCTTGTGCGCGCCCGTGTGCGCGAGGTCTTCGCGCTTGAGCCAGACGTCGGCGCCCCAGCGCTTGCTCAACGTGGCCGCGTGCGTGAGCGCCGTGGGCCGGCCGACCCAGCTCTTGAGCTCGTTCGCGAGCTGCGACTGGAACTCGGGCGACGGCAGGATGTGCTCCACGCCGTGCTCGAGCCGCGCGATCGCCGGCATCAGCGTCTCGGGTACGAACCGGCCGCCGAACGGCCCGAAGCGGCCGTTGCGGTCGGGCAGGCGGCGCGCGAGCAGCGCGTCGAGCAGCGACTCTCGTTCTTTCGGGTCGATCACCATCACACGTCCTCCATCGCGCGTGCGCGCGCGACGAACTCTCTTATTCTGACCGGATCCTTCTTGCCGCGGGGCTGCTCCACCCCGCTCGAGACGTCGACGCCCCAGGGCCGCACCGCCCGGATCGCGTCCGCCACGTTGGCGGGGGTGAGCCCGCCCGCGAGGATCAGCTCGCGGCCGCGCGCGAGCTCGCGGGCCTCGTTCCAGTCCGCGAGCAGGCCCTGGCCGCCCGCGCGGCCCTCCAACAGGACACGGGCCGGCGCTGGATCCGTTGCAAGCGCCGTTCCATCCGCACCCGTGCGCAACACCGGCAGCGCGGCGCAGCCTGGCGGCAGTGCGATCGCCGCGAAGTCGGCGGCGTCCGTCTGCAGCCAGTCAGGCGCGAACACGCCGAGCACGCGTTCCACGAGCGCGGCCGCCGGGTGGCGCATCACCGCTACGCGCTTCATGCGCGCCGGCACGCCGGCACAGAGCTCGACGGCGCGCTCGGGCGTGACCTCGCGCGGCGACGGCGAAGCGAACACGAACCCCACGGCGTCCGCGCCGGCCTCGATCGCGGCCTCGACGCCGTCGAGCGTGGTGAGCCCGCAGATCTTCACGAACACGTCACGCCTCCCGCGCCGCGCGCCCGGCTGCGACGAAGCCGGCGAGCGCGGCACGCGGGTCCGCTGCCCGCATCAGCGACGAGCCCACGAGCGCGAGCCGGTAGCCCAGGCTCGACACCGTCGCGACATCCGCCGCGGTCGCGATGCCGCTCTCGGCCACGCACGGCAGGCGCTTCGGCAGGTTCGGCGCGAGCTCGGCGAAGCGTGTGAAGCGCACGTCGAGGTCGCGCAGGTCGCGGCAATTAACGCCCGCGAGGATCGGCGGATCGGCGAGCCCGGCGTCGTCGTCGTAATGAACGGCGATGCGCTCGAGGTCGCGCGCGTCGAACGCCTCGAGCAGCACGAACAGCCCGCACTCGCGCGCGCTCGCCACCAGCGTGCGCACGGCGTCGTCGTCGAGCATCGTGACGATCACGAGGATGCCGCCGGCGCCCGCGGCGCGCGCCTCGAGCACCTGATAGGGGTCGGTCACGAAGTCCTTGCGCATCGCGGGCACGCGCCGCGGCGCGAGCCGCTCCGCCGCGCTCGCGAGATGCGCGAGCTCGCCCTTGAACTCGGTGGGCTCGGTGAGCACGGAGACCGCGGCCGCGCCGCCGCCGGCGTAGGCGTCGAGCTGGGCGGTGGCGTCGAAGCTCGTGTTCGCGAGGCCGCCGGCCGCGGGCGAGCGGAGCTTCACTTCGGCGATGACGTCGAACCTCCCGAGCGCGAGCCGCGGCGGTTTCGGCGCGCGCTCGGCGCGGCGCGCGAGCTTGGCTTCGCTTTCGGCGGCGCGCGCGGTCTGCACGCGCTCGCGGCTCGCGGCGGCCATGCGCTCGAGGAAGCTCACTTCTGCTGCTCCCGGCCGAATGCCGCAACCGCGTCGACGAGCCGCCGGCCTTCGCCCGCGGCCAACGCCTCGCGAACGCGCGCTACGCCGCGGCGCGCGTCGAGCACGGCGCCGCTCACCTCGAGCGCGAGGGCCGCGCCGAGCGTGAGCGCGTCGCGATGCGCCGGCGTGTCCGCGCCGGACAGCGCGTCGCGCAGCCGCGCGGCGTTGCTCGCGGCGTCGGCGCCGCGGAGGTCGTCGAGCGTGCAGCGCTCGAGACCCAAGTCGCGCGCGTCGCGCACCGTGCGCTCCACTCGGCCGGGCCGCACGTCATAGAGAAGGAATGGCCCCGCCGGCGTCGGCTCGTCCCAGCCGGCCTCGCCGTGCACGACGAACGCGCGCTCGAGCGGCATCCCGGCCAGCGTGTCCGCCATCAGCGCGGCCATGCCTTCGCTGAACGCGCCGATCACGTGGTAGGGCGGCGCCGCCGGGTTCGCGAGCGGCCCCAGGATGTTGAACACGGTGCGCACGCCGAGCGCGGCGCGCACGGGTGCGATGTGCTTCATCGCCGGGTGATAGTGCGGCGCGAACAAGAAGGTGAATCCCAGACGCTCGAGCGCGCGCGCGGCGGCGGCTTGGTCGAGCGGCACGGGCAGGCCGAGCGCGGCGAGCACGTCGGCGCTGCCGCTGCGGCTCGAGATCGAGCGATTGCCGTGCTTCACCACGCGCGCGCCCGCGGCGGCCGCGAGCAGCGCGCTGCCCGTGGAGAGATTGAGGCTGCTCGAGCCGTCGCCCCCGGTGCCGACGATGTCGACGTAGTTGCCGGCGGGGAGCTCCGGCCGCAGCGCGAGCTCGCGCATGCCGAGCGCGAAGCCGCGGATCTCCTCCGCCGTCTCGCCCTTGTGGCGCAGCGCCACGAGCAGCGCGCCCGCGAGGGCCGGCGGCACCTCGCCCGCGCCGAGCAGCTTCATCAATGCCGTCGCCGACGCTTCCTCGAGATGCTTGCCGCCGAGCAGGCGGTCGAGCATTTGCGCGGCGCTGATGGTGCTGGTGGGCGCGGTCATGGAGTGGCTTTCAGCGGTAGAGGAAGTTCTCGAGCAGCTTCGGTCCTTCGGGCGTGAGCACGCTCTCGGGATGGAACTGCACGCCCTCGACCGCGAGCGTGCGATGCCGCACGCCCATGATCTCGCCGTCGTGGGTGCGCGCGGTGACGATCAGGTCCTCCGGCAGGTTGTCGCGGTTCGCCGCGAGCGAGTGATAGCGGCCCACCTCGAACGGGTTCGACACGCCGCGGTAGATCGTGCCGCCGTCGTGCGTGACGAGCGAGGTCTTGCCGTGCATCAGCGCCGCGGCCCCGATGACCTCGCCGCCGAAGTAGTGGACGATGCTCTGGTGGCCGAGACAGACGCCGAGCACGGGTGTGTTGCCCGCGAACGCCGCGATCATCGCGAGCGAGCTGCCGGCGTCCTCGGGACGGCCGGGCCCGGGGGAGATCACGAGGTGCGTGGGCTCGAGCGCTTTGGCCTCCGCCACCGACAGCGCGTCGTTGCGATAGACGAGCACCTCGGCCTCGAGCACGAGGAACGCCTGCACGAGGTTGTAGGTGAACGAGTCGTAGTTGTCGATCAACAGCAGCCGTACGCTCACAGTCCTTCCTCCGCGAGCTCGAGCGCTCGCCTAAGGATCGCACTCTTCGCGAGCACTTCGAGGTATTCGCGATCCGGCTTGCTGTCCGACACGATGCCGGCGCCCGCCTGGAAGCTGTACTCGTCGCCGTTGAAGACCATCGTGCGGATCGTGATCGCCTGGTCCATGTTGCCGTTCTTCGCGAAGTAGCCGACGGTGCCGCCGTATAGACCGCGCGCCGTGGGCTCTAGCTCCGCGATCAACTGCATCGCGCGGACCTTCGGCGCGCCCACGAGCGTGCCGGCCGGGAAGGCCGCCGCGAACAAATCGAACGCGTCGCGATCGTGCGCGAGATGCCCTTGCACGCCGCTCACGATGTGCATCACGTGGCTGTAGCGCTCGATCTTGCGGTACGGCTCCACGTGCACCGACCCCGAGCGCGCGACGCGGCCGAGGTCGTTGCGCGCGAGGTCCACGAGCATCACGTGCTCGGCGTTTTCCTTCGGATCGGCGAGCAGCTCCTGCTCGAGCGCCTCGTCGCGCTCCGGCGTCTCGCCGCGCGGCAGCGTACCCGCGATCGGCCGGAGCGACGCGTGCCGCCCCGCGAGCCGCACGAGCGCCTCCGGCGATGAGCCCGCCACGCGCAACGTGCCGGCCTCGAAGAAGTACATGTACGGCGACGGGTTCAGGAGGCGCAGGCCGCGATACACCTGAAACGCGTCGAGCGACGTGCGGCCGGCGAAGCGGATCGACAGCACGATCTGATAGATGTCGCCGGCCTTGATGTGCGCCTTCGCCTTCGCCACGGCCTCGAGGTATTCGGGCTCGCTCATGCTGGCCGCGGCCTGCGAGAAGCCGCGGTGCGGGGCGACTTCGATGCCGCCGCGCAGCGCCTTCACGATCTCGCCGCGCAGCGCTTGGCGCTCGGGCTCGGTGCCGGAATGCAGCAGCGCCACGCGGCGGGTCAAATGATCGAACACGAGCAGCGACTTCGGTGCCACGTACACGCCCTGCGGCAAGCCTTCGAGCTCGGCGCGATTGGGCGGCAGCCGCTCGAAGAAGCGCACCACGTCGTAGCCGGCCGTGCCGACGAGCCCGCCGTCGAACGGGATCCCGTCGATGGCGGGCGCGAGCCGCGGCGCTCGCTCGAGCGCGCCGCGCATCAGCGCGAGCCACTCGCCGGAATTCTTGGGCCGCGCCGCCGGCTTGCCGTCGAGCACGAGCCGGTCGGCATGCAGCTCGATCGTGAGCGCTGCGCCGAGACCGATGAACGAGTAGCGCGCGAGCCGCTCGCCGCTCTCGACGCTTTCGAGCAGGAACTTGGGATCGAACGGCCGGAGCTTCAGGTACGCCGAAACCGGCGTGTCGAGATCGGCCGCGATGTCGAACGGTGACTCCATGAGAGGCCTGCCTTCAGCGAATTCTTCTTACCCCAGAAAACAAAAAACCCATCTTCGTATTCGCGAAGATGGGTCTGCATGGGTCTAGACGACGGTCGGTCTTCTACGCGCGCACTACCCGCTTCGCTTGTGACCCTCGCCACCAGCGCTGATTGTTCGCACGAAGACCCAGCCGCCCGTTCATGGGGCGGCAGTATGTCGGCGCCCCCCACGCCGGTCAAGCAGAAGGAAAATAGGGACATGCTGCCTTTTCGCTCGGCCTGGGCCGGCTGCGCGCGGGGGCGGCGAAAAATCGGCCCGTCCACGCCCGTCCCCATTTTCCGGCGCCGGCAGGGCCGACGGAAAAGTAACATGTCCCCATTTTCCGCGGTGCGCTCGCCCGTGAGGGGCGAGTTACGTCAAAACGCTGACGCGGCCGCAAGTTGAGGCGCCAATGGCAATCGGCTCTAGGTTCGAAGGGTACCTCGGGATCTGGCGCTACGGCCGGCGCGCGCTCGTGCTCGTCTGGTCCACGCACCGCGGCCTCACGGTAGCGCTCGCGCTGTTGACGGCGGTTGCCGGCGTGCTGCCCGCGGCGATCGCGTATCTCGCGAAACTGATCCTGGACGCCGTGGTCGCCGAGATTCCGTCGTTCCGTGCGACGGGCACCGCGGACTACGAGCACGTGTTGCTGCTCGTCGCCGCGCTCGCCGTCGTGGCGGCGTTCGTCGCCGGCGCGCAGCGCGGCATCGACTTCTGTCAGTCGTTGCTACGCGTGCTGCTGTCGCAACGCGTGCATCTCCTGATCCTCGACAAGGCGCTCACGCTCGAGCTCGCGCAGTTCGAGGACTCGGAGTTCTACGACAAGCTCAACCGCGCGCGCCAGGAGGCGTCGGTTCGGCCGCTGTCGCTCGTGAACCGCACGTTCGCGCTCGCGCAGAACGGCATCTCGATCGCGAGCTTCGCGGGCCTGTTGCTGCACTTCTCGCCGTGGGCCGTGGCGATCCTCGTGATCGCGGGCCTGCCGGCGTTCGTCGCGGAGACCAAGTTCTCCGGCGAGCGCTTCCGCGCGTTCCAGTGGCGGAGCCCGGACCGCCGCATGCTCGCGTACCTCGAGATCGTGCTCGCGCGCGAGGACCACGCCAAAGAGGTGAAGCTGTTCGATCTCGGTCCGAAGCTCATGGGCCGCTACCGCGAGATCTTCCGGAGGATCTACGACGAGGAGCGGCGGCTCACGACGCGCCGCGTGGGCTGGGGGTTCGCGCTCGGCCTGCTGGCCGACGCCGCGTTCTACGGCGCGTACGCGTGGATCGCGGTCTCGACCGTGCGCCAGACGATCTCGCTCGGCGACATGGCGATGTACCTCACGCTGTTTCGCCAAGGCCAGAGCGCCGTGAGCGCGAGCCTGAGCGCGATCGGCGGCATGTACGAGGACAATCTCTATCTATCGAACCTCTACGACTACCTCGAGCAGCCGGGTCACGGCATACGCGGCAGCGAGGCGGCCGGCCCCGACGAGCGCGCGGGCGTCGAGTTCGAAGGCGTCACGTTCACCTATCCCGGCGCCGAGACGCCGGCGATTCGCGATCTCACGCTCGAGATCAAGCCCGGGCAGAGCGTCGCGCTCGTGGGGCTCAACGGCTCGGGCAAGACTACGTTCGTGAAGCTGCTCGCGGGCTTGTACGTGCCGAGCGCGGGCACGGTGCGCTACCAGGGCCGCGACCTGCGCGAGTGGGACCCGGTGGCGCTGCGGAGCCGCATCGGCGTGATTTTCCAGGACTTCAACCGCTACCAGATCACCGTGGGCGAGAACATCGGCGCGGGCGACGTCACCGCGTTCGACGACCGCGCGCGCTGGAGCGACGCGGCCGCGAAGGGTCAAGCCAGCGAGTTCATCGCGGGCCTGCCGGCCGCGTACGACACGCAGCTCGGCCGCTGGTTCAACAACGGCCAGGAGCTCTCGGGCGGGCAGTGGCAGCGGATCGCGCTCGCGCGCGCGTTCATGCGCGCGGGTGCGGAGATCCTCGTGCTCGACGAGCCCACCGCGTCGATGGACGCCGAGACCGAGGCGCAGATCTTCGACCATTTCCGCTCGCTCACGGCGAACAGGATCTCGATCCTGATCTCGCACCGGTTCTCGACGGTGCGGCATGCCGACTTGATCGTGGTGCTCGACCAGGGGCAGATCATCGAGCAAGGCACGCACGACGAGCTCGTGCGGCTCGGCGGGCGCTACGCGCGGCTCTTCGACCTCCAAGCGCGCGCGTACCGTTGACGCCCCCTCTGAACGGCGACGGTTGACGCCCGCAACAGGTCGAGCACAATGGCTCGGCTGTCGCAGAAGGGGGTTCCAGCCATGCGCCATCTCGGTGACTTTCGGTCGGCTCGTATCGAACACGGATTGCTCGCCGCGCTACTCCTGGGCGGCAGCGGCGTTGCGCTCGGTCAGGCGCCTCCGGCGCAAGTGCCGCAGGCAGTCCCCGCGGCGGTTCCGGCTGCCATAGCGATCCCTCGGCCGACCGCGGCCGAAATACAAACGGCGCGCGACAGTCTCGCGAAATTCGTCACCGCGGCCGATCCGGCCACGCGCGCCGTGTTGCAGAAGTATCCGACGCTGCTCGAGGTGCGGCCGCCGGTGCCGAACACCGCGATCCTGCCGAGCCTTGCTCCGCAGTTTCAGGCGAAGCACCAAGCGAACGAAGAGGTCGCGGCCCAGGGCAACGCGGAATTGCTGTTCATGGGCGATTCGATCACCGACTTCTGGCGCAATGCCGAAGGTCCGTACGCGGGTAAGGCAGTGCTCGACAAGTACTTCGGGCAGTGGAAGGTGGCGAACTTCGGGATCGCGGGCGACACGACGCAGGGTGTGCTCTACCGCCTGCAAAACGGCGAAGGCCAGGGGTTCAAGCCGCGGGCCATCATGTTGATGATCGGCACGAACAACACGGCGAGAAACACGGCGGCCGAGATCGCGGAGGGCGTCGGTGCCGTCGTGCTCGAGCTAGAGAAGGATTTTCCGCAAGCCAAGATCCTGTTGCTCGGCGTGTTTCCGCGCGGCCGTCCGAACGATCCGGTGCGTGACACGATCGCCGAGATCAATCGCACGATTGCCAAGCTCAATGACGGCAAGCGCGTGCAATACCTCGACATCGGCGCGAAATTCCTCTCGGCGGACGGCAGCATTTCGACGGATGTGATGAGCGATCTACTGCACCCGACCCCGAAGGGCTACGAGATCTGGGCGCAAGCCGTGCAAGAGCCGCTGTCCAAGCTGATGGCTGGCCGCTAGCCGGCGCCGCGCGCGGCCCGCCGTCGTCTTCGGGGCCGCGACGCTCCGCGAGTTTGCGCCGACGGCGGTCGCGCCCACGGCGGCGGCCTCACGGCCTCGAACTTCGGTCCGTGGCGTAGATACGCTGCGTTACAATTCTCGCTCGACCATGGAGCGCCGGATCCGGGGCTTCGGGAGTCCGCAGCCGCGATGTCGTCCACGTCACGCACCGTCCGCGCCAACATCTTCTTCGCCGAGAAGGAGCAGGCGCTGCGCGAGGACGTGCACCGCCTGGGCGAGCTCGTGGGCGAGCTCGTTCGCGAGCAGGGCGGCGAGGCGCTGTTCGACCTCGTCGAGGCCGCGCGCAAGCTCGCGATCGCGCATCGCGAAGTCGACCCGGCCGCCGAGGGCGAGCTCAAGAGCCTGCTCGGCGCGCTCGCGCCGAGCACTGCGCGGGACTTCATCCGCGCGTTCTCCACGTACTTCCAGATGGTCAACATGGCGGAGCAGGTGCACCGCATCCGCCGGCGCCGTGCGTACTTGCGCGATGAGAAGACGCCGCAACCGTTCGGCTTTCAGGACATTTGTCAGCGGCTCGAGGCACAGGGCGTGGACGTGGACGAGCTCGAGCGGGTGCTGAGCACGGTCTGCGTGCAGCCGGTGTTCACCGCGCATCCCACCGAGGTCACGCGCCGCACGCTGCTGCGCAAGCAGCAGAGCATCGCGCGCCATCTCGTCGAGATGATGGACCCGTACATGACGCCGCAGGAGGTGGAAGCCGCGCTCGGCCAGATTCGCCAGGAGATGACCACGGGGTGGCAGACGTCGGAGCAGACCGAGGAAGGCGTGCGGCTGCGCGACGAGGCCGAGCACGTCCTGTTCTTCCTCACGGACGTGCTCTACCGGATGATCCCGCCGTTCTACGAGAGCTTCGAGAGCGCGCTCGCGCAAGTGTACGGCGAGCGCGGCGCGCGGCTTCGACTGCCGATCCTCGTGAAGTTCGGCACCTGGGTGGGCGGCGACATGGACGGCAACCCGCACGTCACCGCCAAGAGCATCCGCGAGGCGCTCGCGCGCCAGCGGTCGCTCGTGCTCAGCCTGTACTATCGCGAGTGCCAGGATCTCGCGCAGCACCTGAGTCAGAGCACCAACCGCGTGGGCGTATCCGAGGAGCTCGAGCTGCGCTCGCAAGCCTACGCGGGGCACTTCCCGGAGGCCGCGAGCTCGGTGCCGGCGCGCCACCGGCAGATGCCGTATCGAATGTTCCTGCGGCTCGTGGGCGCGCGGCTGCAAGCCACCTACGACGACGACGCCTTTCCCTACGAGTCACCGGACGAGTTCATCGCGGACATCGAGCTCATCGCCTCCAGCTTGCGTGCCAACAAGGGGCGCAACGCGGGCCTGTTCGCCGTGCGCCGGCTGCTGCGCCGCGCGCGAACGTTCGGCTTCTACGTGGCGACGCTCGACATCCGGCAGAACGCGCTCGTGCACAGGCGGGTGATCGGCGAGGCGTTGCAAGAGCCCGGCTGGCTCGGGCTCGACGGCAACGAGCGAGCGCGGAGGCTCGACGAGGCTCTCGAGCGGCGCGAGTCGCCGCTCGGCGCCCTGTCGTCGGAGGCGCGGCGCACGCTCGCGATCTTCCAGACGATCGCGCACTGCCGGCGGAAGTACGGCCGCGAGGCGATCGGGCCTTACATCGTCAGCATGGCGCACGGCGCCGACGACGTCTTGTCGGTGCTGCTGCTCGCGCATTGGGGCCACCTCGCGCCGAAAAGCACGAACGTGCCGCTCGACATCGCGCCGCTCTTCGAGACCGTCGAGGACGTGGAGCGCGCGCCGCAGATCATGGAGCGGCTGCTCGCCGACGAGCGCTATCGCGCCCATCTTCGCGGCCGCGGCGACCACCAAGTGGTGATGCTCGGCTACTTCGACAGCCATCGCGACGGCGGCATGGCCGCGTCACGCTGGAGCTTGCAGAAGGCGCAGGCCGCGCTCGTGGACACACTCGGCCGGCACGGCATAGCGCTCACGTTGTTCCACGGCCGCGGCAGCACCGTAAGCCGCAGCGGCGGCCAACTGCACGAGGCCGTGCTCGCGGCGCCGCCGGGCGCGATCGCCGGACGCCTGCGAATGACCGAGCAAGGCGAGACCGTGAACTCTAAATACGGTCTGCGCGGCATCGCGATGCGCAGCCTCGAGCAAACCTTGAGCTCGGTGCTGCTCGTGACGTCGCGGCCTCCCCAAGTGCCCGCGGCCGCGGCGCGCTGGCAGGCCGTGATGGAGGACATCGCGGCCGCGAGCCGCGCGGCTTATCAGAAGCTGCTCACGGAGTCCGGCGACTTCCTCGCGTACTTCCGGGCGGCGACGCCGATCGACGTGATCGAGCGCATCGGCAGCAAGTCCGAGCGCGCGGAGCACGTCGGCGTGCAGGCCGAGGAGACCCGCGCCACGCAATGGATCTTCGCGTGGACACAGAACCGCTGTCTGCTGCCCAGCTGGTACGGTGTCGCGACCGGGCTCAAGAAGGCGCACGAGCTGCACGGCGAAGCGCAGCTGCTCGAGATGTTCGAGCAGTGGCACTTCTTCCGCGTGCTCGTGCTCGACGCGGGCACGGCGCTTGCGAAAGCCGACCTCGACATCATGGCGCTGTACTCGCGGCTCGCGGGCGAGCTGCACGACCGCTTCTTTCCGTCGATTCGCTCCGAGTATCAGAGCTGCGTGGAGCAGGTGCTTCGCCTGAGCCGGCAAACCGAGCTGCTCGAGGCGTCGCGAACGCTGCGCCGCGCGATCCGCTTGCGCAATCCCTACGTCGACCCGATGAGCTTCCTCCAGATCGACCTGCTCGAGCGCTGGCGGGCCAACGGCCGTCAAAACGATGCCGTGCTCCAGGCGCTGATCGCGAGCGTCAACGGCATCGCGCACGCGATGCAGACGGCCGGCTAGCGACGCGTCTGGCACCGCCAGTGTCTGACACCGCGAGTGTCTGACACCAAGGAGCTAGGTTCCTCTCCGCTTGCGGGCCTTGCGCGCTGGCTTCACCCAGCGAATCACTCGCTCCTCGATCTCGCGCGGAGTTAGGCTCGCCTCCGACAGCGCGCGGCCGCGGATCGAGATGCCCGCCTGCTGCACCGTGCGCGGATCACCGGAGACGAGCGGATGCCACCACTCGAGGGGCTTGCCGTCGGCGAGCCGCCGGTAGGCGCAGGTCGCCGGCAACCAGCTGAGCCGCTCGAGCTGCTCGGCATCGAGCACCACGCAGTCCGGAACGAGCTTCGCACGGTCCGCGTAGCTCGTGCAGCGGCAACTTTCGCAGTCGAGCAGGCGGCAGGCCACGTCGGTGTATACGACTTGGCGGGAGCGCGCGTCCTCGAACTTCTTGAGACAGCAGCGGCCGCAGCCGTCGCACAGCGACTCCCACTCCTCGGGAGTCATCTCGGTGAGTTTCTTGCGCTCCCAAAACGGCCGCATTGCGCGATGCCTGCTCGAAATTTGCTCAGCGACAGTGTAGTGGGACGCGCGGGCCGCGGGAGGCCCGCGAGCGCCGGACGCTCGCGGGCTGAAGACTGCACTGCCGTCTAGCAGCCGAACCGGTCGGGCGTGCAGAACGTCTGGTCGAATTCGCTCGTGCCGGACGACGAGCCCGGTCCGGAGCCGCCGCCCGCGGACGGCGCCAGAGGGGCCGTCGACCCGGTGCCGATCGAGGACGAGGGGCCGACGATCGGCAGGGTCGGCGTCAAGGAATTGATCGCCCCGGTCAATCCGGTCGAGAGATTCGCTCCGCCGATGACGGAGGAGCCCGCGAGCGGCGAGCCGGCCGGCGAAGAACCGCCGATGGCGGAGCCGCCAACGGCGCTGCCGCCGATGGCGCTGCCGCCGAGCCCGCTGAGCGAGCTGCCGCTCGCGAAGGGCTCCGGCGCTACCGGAACGTTGATCACGCCCGGTACGAGCGCGCCGACGTTGCCGCTGTCGAGCCCGCCCGCACCGCCTCCCGACCCGGGCGAGCCGGGCAGTGGAATGCAGAGAATTTGCAGCGAGAACGGACAGTTTCCCGCCGAGGCGCCGAGACCGGACGAGAGACCGCCCCCGATACCAGGTGACGGCGGCGACATGATGGGGGGCAGGTTCAAGCTCGGCGCACCGATCGGCCCCGCGCCGATCGATCCTGCCCCGAAGCCGGGCGCTCCGCCGGCTCCGAGCGCGAAGTTGCCGGGATCGCCGGGCGCTACCTGGGCGATCGCTGTTCCGGCCGCGCCCGCGGCCACGAGCGCCGCAACGATTGTAGAAATCCGTTTCATGCGTCCTCCTTCACTGGGCGGGGCCGCCGTGCTGCGGCCGGTTCTCGGCCCTATAAAGGGTGGACCGGAGCAGCCTCTTTTGCGTTCCGCGTGCGAAGAAAACGTTATTAGCGAGGCGCGGATACGCCTGCCGAACGGTGGAGAATAGGGAGCGGCGGTTAGAGCTTCCGCCCGCCGGACAGCTCGATGGTACGGGTGCAGCGCGCGGCCGCCGCGAGGTCGTGTGTCACGAGCACGAGTGTGGTGCCGGCCGCCGCGTTGAGATCGAACAGCAGCCGCAGGATCTTGTCGCCGGTGTTGTTGTCGAGGTTGCCGGTGGGCTCGTCGGCGAACAGCAGCGACGGCTGGGTCACGAACGCCCGAGCGATCGCCACGCGCTGCTTCTCGCCGCCCGAGAGCTGCTTCGGATAGTGCCGCAGCCGTTCGCCCAGGCCCACGTCGACCAGCGCCTGCCGCGCGCGCGCGGCGGCGTTCGGCGTGGACGAGAGCTCGAGCGGCAGCAGCACGTTCTCGACCGCCGTCAGCGACGGCAACAGGTGAAACGACTGGAAGACGAAGCCGACCTCGCGGTTGCGGAGCCCGGCGCGGCCGTCCTCGTCGAGTGCGGTGAGCTCGGTGCCGTTTAACCAAACCTGGCCGGACGTGGGCGTATCGAGCCCCGCGAGCAGCGCGAGCAGCGTGGATTTGCCGGCGCCCGACGGCCCCACGATCGCGGCGGTCTCGCTCCGTTTTACGTCGAAGCTCACATGATCGAGAATGGTCAGCTCGCCCTCGGGGCTGCTAACCTTTTTCGTGAGCTCCTGCGCTCGCAACAGGACGTCGCCACTCATGCTCGCTCGACTCGCAGCCCTGCTCGCGCTGACCGTCCTGTACGTACCGGCGGGCTGGTCTGCCGGGCCAACGATCGTGGTGGTGGGCGATTCCTTGAGCAGCGGCTATGGACTTGCCGCGCCGGATCAGTCCTGGGTTGGTGAGCTGAAGGACCGCCTCAAGAGCGAAGGTTACGGTTACGACGTGGTGAACGCCAGCATCGCCGGCGATACGTCCGCCGGCGGGCTCGCGCGGCTGCCGCGGCTCCTGGACGCGCACGCACCCGAGATCGTGGTGCTCGAGCTCGGCGGCAACGACGGGTTGCAAGGCCATCCGGTCGACACGCTGCGCTCGAATCTCACGCGCATGATCGAGCTCTGCAAGCAGCACGGCGCGCGCGTGGTGCTCGCGGGCATGCAGATACCGCCGAACTACGGCCCCGCGTACACTCGCTCGCTCGCAGCCGTATATCCCGAGCTCGCCGCGAAGCTCGACGTGACGCTCGTGGATTTTCTGCTCGACGGCGTGGCGCTGCACCCCGAGCTCATGCAGGGGGACAGCATCCACCCGAACGCCGCGGGGCAGAGAATCGTGTTCGACAATGTCTGGCGCGTGCTGTCCCGAGTGCTGACCAAACGATGACCGACAAGCCGTGGCTCGCGTCCTATCCGCCCGGCGTGCCGGCGGAGATCGATCCCGACCGCTACGCGTCGCTCGCGGCGCTGTTCGAGGCGAGCTTCGCGCGCTACGGCGATGCGCCCGCGTTCACGAATCTCGGCGAGACCTTGACGTTCGCCGACGCGGACCGCTTGAGCCGCCAGTTCGCCGCATATTTGCAGTCGTTGCCGGCGTTGAGCCGCGGCGCTCGCGTAGCGGTGATGCTGCCGAACAGCTTGCAGTACGTCGTGGCGATGCTCGGCATCCTGCGCGCCGGGCTCGTGGTGGTGAACGTGAACCCGATGTACACGCAGCACGAGCTCGAGCACCAGCTCAAGGACAGCGGCGCGCTCGCGATCGTGGTGCTCGAGAACTTCGCGCGGACCCTCGCCACCGCGCTGCCGCAGACGGGCGTGCAGACGGTGATCGTCTCGCGGCTCGGCGATCACTGCCGCGGGCTCAAGCGGCTCGCCGTGAACTTCGTCGTGAAGCACGTGAAGCGGCTCGTGCCGCCGTATCGGATCTTGGGCGCGGTGCCGTATCGCAAAGCGCTCGCGGAGGGCCGCTCGCTCGCCTTCGTCAATCCGGGCCTGCGCGGCACGGACACTGCCTTCCTGCAGTACACGGGCGGCACCACGGGCGTGGCCAAGGGCGCGCAGCTCACGCACCGCAACATGGTCGCGAACGTGCTGCAGGCCGCCGCTTGGGCCGCGCCGTTCTACGACAAGAACGCCGGCGTCGTGGTGACGGCGCTGCCGCTCTATCACGTCTACTCGCTCACGGCGAACCTGCTCTGCTTCATCGAGCTCGGCGGCCACGACTTGCTGATCACCGATCCGCGCGACATGAAGACGTACGTGCGGCAGCTTGCCGAGACGCCGTTCGCTTTCATGACGGGCGTGAACACCTTGTTCAACGGCTTGCTGCACGCGCAGGGCTTCGCCGAGCTCGACTTCAGCAAGCTGCGCGTCGCGATGGGCGGCGGCATGGCCGTGCAGCGCGAGGTCGCTGAGCGCTGGCACGCGCTCACCGGCGTGCCGATCGCGCAGGGTTACGGGCTCACGGAGGCGTCGCCGATCGTCACGGCGAACCCGCTCGACCTCACGGGCTTCAATGGGTCGATCGGCGTGCCGTTCCCGTCCACCGACGTTGCCATTTTTGACGACGGGGGCAAGCGCCTCGGCGTGGACGCGGTGGGTGAGATCTGGGTGCGCGGCCCGCAAGTCATGGAGGGCTACTGGAACCGTCCCGAGGACACGGCCAAGGTACTGACGGCCGACGGCTGGCTCCGAACCGGCGACATCGGACGCATGGACCCGGCCGGCTTCGTGTTCATGGAGGACCGCAAGAAGGACGTGATCGTGGTCTCGGGCTTCAAGGTGTATCCGAACGAGGTGGAGGACGCGGCGGTGCGCCAGCCGGGCGTGCGCGAGGCGGCGGCGATTGGAATTCCGGACGCGCAGTCGGGCGAGGCGGTGAAGCTGTTCGTGGTGCGCAAGGATCCGTCGCTCACCGAGGCGCAGGTGATCGCGCACGCGCGGGCGAACCTCACGGGCTACAAGGTGCCGCGCAAGGTGGAATTCCTGGACGAGCTGCCGAAGTCGAACGTGGGCAAGGTGCTGCGGCGCGAGCTGAAGGAGCGCGAGGCCGCTCGATCGAAGCCGCCGGCGTGAGCGGTTGCGATCTATTTATGCAGTAGACGACCGTGGCTGCGCCGTTAGACAGCGGCGGTCACACCGTCACCGGGGCCGCAGAGCGCGCCAGTCTCCGTAGGCTTTCCACGACATGAACCCCGACTCGCGCAGCCGAGTGGCCAACGCCGCCGGCGTCAGCCTGAATCGGCGTGCCAGACGCCGCACCTCGTCGACGGACCAACCTGCACGGCGATCGTGCGACACCTCGACCGCGTGACGCAGCGCTTCTTCGGGCACCAGAGCGTGGCTCGCCGCCGACTCGGCGAAGCGTTCGACCGACGCCCACTCGGCCGAAGTACGTTGCTCGAGCAGCGCCGAGTGTTCCTCGTGTGCTCGCGCCAGCATGAGGTGCACAGCCTCGTGGAGGAGCGTGAAGATCTTGGTCTCGGGCGCCCGCTCTTTGCTGTTTATCCCAGCCGCCGGTAACGGCCAATGCAGTAACGAGACGCCACGGGCCTCTTCGAGGTCCACCTTGGTGAACTGGAACACGAGGAGACCGGCATCCTCGGCGGCCGCGCGCCGCGAGCGCCACGCCTGCCATTCGTTTGTCCACGAAAGCTGCGTCTCGAGGGCAGTCTTCGGTATTCCGCGGCCAGCGGCGGTAGATCGGGCGGCGCGGCCTGAAAGAAGATGCTCAGCGGTCTACGTAAGAATCGGGCGAGATTCTCGACTTGACGCAGCGTCGGTTGCCGTTCGCCTTGTTCCCAAGCCACCACACGCTCGGGCTTTACCTGCAACGTCTTCGCTACCTGTTCGGGCAGCCAGCCGCCCTCGGTGCGCGCCCAGAGGAGCACTTTCGGATTGATGTTGGCGGTAGGCGTTGCGGCTCTCGCTCCAGAGCGCAATCGTAGGGACTAGTGCGCTTCCGCGGAAGCGTGTTTGCGGTGCAGTCTGGTCACGTGCTGCGCGAGCTCTCGGACGGCTTCGTCGAGAACGACGCCACGCTCCAGTAGCGGCCGCCAACCATGCACTTCGCCCTCATTGCCAAACTCGCCGGCGTAATTCGCGTTGCCGTGCTCGCCCATGCTCACGGAGAACACACGACCCTCCTCCGTCGACCAGTTGAGGCAAATCTCGCCGTCCGCTTCGGGAAAGACGTCCGGCAGCGGTATGTCGTCGGGCAACAGGCGAAGCAACCGCGTAGCCACCCCTTCTGCTAGCTCGAGGACTTCGCTGCGGATCGGCTTCGACCCGTCTCCGTCCCGGTTCGGCAGGTTGGATGACTCCTGAACTGCGGCAAGCTCGGCTCGGGTGCGGCCGAGCGCCGAGGTCCACAAGTCGCCGCGCTCGACTACGTCGCGCTCTTTGCTCACCCGCGGCATGCGTTGCATACGAGTGAGGAAGCTTGGTCCCCTGCGGACGTACTCGGGAGCTGCTTCGGCTACCTTCGACGCTTCCGCGGAAGCGCCGAGCCCTCCGCGGAGGGATTTTGCACCAAGCGGGTGCATGGACGCTTCCGCGGAAGCGTCTCCGGTCGACACCGCGTCTGCGATCCAGGCCGCGAGCATGGCTGGCGTGTGGAACGCGAACACGAGGCGCGAGCGCGGCGCCGCTTCGAACCCGTTGGTGAAGCGCGTCTCCACGTGGACCCGTGCTTCTTGGCCTCCACGACGCCGGCGGCCTTGCCGTCGACGTAGAGCATGTAGTCGGCGAAGCCGTGGCCTCGCTCGAGCGGGATTGTCTCGATTGGTTTGCTGGGGGCGAATTATCACCCGTCTGGGCGGCGGGTCTGCCGACTGTTTGACACTTCGGGCGGCTTTGTTGGTTGGCCCGCGTGGCATCGCCACCCGGCCGTCAAATCGAAGATGGTGTCAGACACCAAAGAGGCGCGCGCCCAGGTAGATCAGCAATCCCACGAGCCCGCCGACGAGCGTGCCGTTCACGCGGATGAACTGCAGGTCCGTACCGATGTTCTGCTCGATGCGCTTCGACGTGGCGATCGGGTCCCAGCTTTCGATCGTCTCCGACACGATCTCCGACAGCGGATCCCGGTAG
>DASUFK010000105.1:0-15964 GCA_036274615.1 Gammaproteobacteria bacterium
ACGGCGATGCCGGCGATCGTCATGCCCTCGATGAGCACGAACGGATCCCCCTCGAGGATCATGCGGTCGGCGAACGTGCCGGAGTCGCCTTCGTCGGCGTTGCACACGACGTACTTCTGGTCCGCCGGCGCGCCGAGCACGGTCTTCCACTTGATGCCGGTGGGGAACGCCGCCCCGCCGCGCCCGCGCAAGCCCGAGTCCGTCACCGCGGCGACGACCTGCTCGCCGGTGAGCCCGAGCGCGTTCGCGAGACCGCGGTAGCCGCCGTGCGCGCGATAGTCGTCGAGCGACAGCGGGTCCACGATGCCCACCCTCGCGAACGTGAGGCGCGTTTGCCGTGCGAGGTACTCGATGCTCTCGGTGGGGCCGAGCGCGAGCGCGTGCGCTTTGCCGGTGAGAAAGCCCGCGTCGAACAGCGACGCCACGTCGCGCGGTGCGACCGGGCCGTACGCATGACGGACGCCGTCGACCAGCACTTCGACGAGCGGCTCGAGCCAATAGAGCCCGCGCGACCCGTTGCGCACGATCTCCACGCTCGCGCCGCGCCGGTCCGCCTCGGCCCGTACCGCGGCCGCCACGTCATCGGAGCCGAGCGACCGGGCCGTCGTATCGCACGGCACGAAGACTTTGATCGCGGTTGGCATAGGTAGCCGGGTATCGTCCCGGATACCTCCAAACCCCGTCCAATCGAAAGTCCGGATTGCCCGATAGGCGGGCTCTATCGGTGCGCGCCGAGATCCCGCTCGAAATCGGCGTTGGCGACCGAGCTCAGCAGCGCCGCGCTCATCGGCGACAGCGGCGCACGGTCCGAGAGCACGAGGCCCACGAGCTGGGTGTGGACGGGCTCGATTATGTCCACCGCCACGAGCTCGGCGCCGGGAAAAAACACGCCGGCGAAGGTATGTGGAACGATGCTGGCCCACTCGCCGTGCCGCAGATGTGCGAGCAGCGCGAGGAACGAGTTGCTCACGACGTCGGGCTCGATCTCGACGCCGATCGACGCGGCGACGTTGTTGATGATGCGGCGGTTCTGCATGTCCTCGCCGAGCAAGCACAAGCGTTGCGCCGCCGCCTCCTTCCAGGTGATCGTGGCGTTGGCGGTGGCGGGGTGCCCGCGGCGGGCGGCGAGCACGTACCGCTCCGTGTAGAGCGGCACCTTGCGCACGTTCTCGAGCGGCTCGTTCTCGAGGTACGTGACGCCGGCATCGAGCTCGAACGCCTCGAGGCCGCGCTCGATCGCGCGCGAGGTCAGTGAGCGAACCTCCACGTGCGCCGCGGGATGCGCCGCCACGAACCGCGACGTGATGAACGCGATGGCCGACATCGCCGCGGGTATGACGCCGAGGCGCAGCGTTCCGGTGAGCCCGCGGCGCAACCCGGCCAGGTCGTCCTGGAGGCTGCCGTAATCGGCGAGTATCTGCCGTCCCCAGCGGAGCAACTTCTCGCCTTCGTCGGTCAAGCGCACGAACCGGTGATCCCTGATCACCAACGGCACCTTGAGGTCGTCCTCGAGCTTCTTGATCGCGGCCGTGAGCGTCGGCTGCGTCACGTTGCATGCCTCCGCGGCGCGTGCGAAGTGCTGCTCTCGCGCGAGCGCGATGAAGTAAGTCAGGTGCCGTATCAGCATGGACGAGCGTTCTACCACATGCGGCGCGGGGAGAGCACTCCGTGAAGGGGCCGCGCGGCCGATTGCTCTCCAGCCGGACCTGGTATCGTGCGGGCCATGCGGCACACGCCACGAAGATCCGAATGAGTGACATCGGCGCTGCGTTCGCCGAAGCCGCACACCTCATCGCGGCAGCGGATACGACGCTGTACGGCATCGTGCTGCTCAGCCTCGAGGTCAGCCTCACCGCGGTCGTCGCGGCGACGGTGATCGGCCTGCCGCTCGGCGCCGCGCTCGCGATCCGACGTTTCCCGGGACGGCCGGTGTTGCTCGTGACGCTGAACGCGCTGATGGGCCTGCCGCCCGTGGTCGTCGGGTTGGTGGTGTATCTCCTGCTCTCGCGTGCCGGCCCGCTCGGGGAGCTCGGCCTCTTGTTCACGCCCGCGGCGATGGTGATCGCGCAAGCGATACTGGTCACGCCGATCGTCGCTGGACTATCGCGTCAGGTGCTGGAAGACGCGTGGCACGAGTACGAGGAGCAGCTGCGCTCGCTCGGCGCGACCGCGCCGCGTGCGGCCGCAACGCTGATCTGGGACACGCGCTACTCGCTCGTCACGGTGGTCCTGGCGGGCTTCGGCCGCGCCGCGGCCGAGGTCGGCGCCGTGATGATCGTGGGCGGCAACATCGACGGCGTCACGCGCGTGATGACCACCGCCATTTCGCTCGAGACGAGCAAAGGCGATCTACCGCTCGCGCTCGGCCTCGGCATCGTTCTCGTCGCCGTGGTGTTCCTCGTGAACGCGGCGGCACAGATCATCAAGTCGGCGGCCGTGCGCCGTTACGGATAGGCCGCCGTGCTGCCGCTCGTGCTCGAGGACGTATCTTTCGCCGCCGGCGGCCGCACGATCATCGATCGCGTGTCGTGCGAGCTCACGCCGGGACCGCGCACGGTGATCCTCGGGCCCAACGGCTCGGGGAAGAGCGTGCTCATGCGCCTCTGTCACGGGCTCCTGACGCCGACGGCGGGCCGCATCGAGTGGCGGGGCACCCGCGACGAGCGCCGGCCGCGGGCGCAAGCGATGGTGTTTCAGCGCCCCGTGATGCTGCGGCGAACGGCGCTCGGCAACGTGACCTACGGGCTCACGCTCGCGGGCGTTGCACGAGCGGAGCGCGAGCGGCGGGCGCGCGAGGTGCTCGATGCAGTCGGTCTCGACTCGATTGCGAGCCGCCCGGCGCGCGTCCTATCGGGCGGCGAGCAGCAACGGCTCGCCCTGGCGCGCGCGTGGGCGCTGACGCCCGAGGTGCTGTTCCTCGACGAGCCGACGGCGAACCTGGATCCGGCCGCGACCCGCGAGGTCGAGCGCATCGTCGACCGGATTCACGCGAGCGGCACCAAGATCGTGATGACCACGCACAATCTCGCCCAGGCGCGCCGCCTCGCCGACGAGATCTTGTTCATCAGCGCCGGCCGGGTCGTGGATCATGCGCCGGTCGAGCGCTTCTTCGCGCAACCGTCCACAGCGGAAGCGGCCGCGTTCATCAAAGGAGAGTTGCCATGGAGCTGAAGCGCTTCGGCGTGCGCCTCGCGTGTCTGCTGCTCGCGCTCGGCTGCGCGTCGAGCGCCTTCGCACAGCGGTTCATCACGGTGGCGTCGACGACGTCGACGGAGCAGTCCGGGCTGTTCGGCCACATCCTGCCCGCGTTCGAGCGCAAGACCGGGATCGAAGTGCGCGTCGTTGCGCTCGGCACGGGGCAGGCGCTCGATCTCGCGCGCCGCGGTGACGCGGACGTGGTGTTCGTGCACGCGAGGGCGGCCGAGGAGGCGTTCCTTCGCGAGGGACACGGCGTGCAGCGCTTTCCGGTCATGTACAACGACTTCGTCGTCGTAGGGCCGAAGACCGATCCGGCGCGAATCGCGGGCGACACGGACACGCTCGACGCGTTCCGCAAGATCAAGAGCGCCGGTGCGCCGTTCGTCTCGCGCGGCGACCGCAGCGGCACGCACATCGCCGAAATCGACCTCTGGACGATGGCCGGCATCGACATCGCGAAGGAAAAGGGCCCGTGGTATCGCGAGACGGGGCAAGGCATGGGGCCCGCGCTCAACACGGCATCGTCGATGAACGCTTACGTGCTCTCGGATCGAGGCACCTGGCTCGCGTTCATGAATCGCGGCGACCTCACGATCCTCGTGCAGGGCGACAAGCGCCTCAAGAATCAGTACGGCGTCATGCTCGTGAGCCCCGCGAAGCATCCCAGCGTGAAGCGCGCCGACGGCCAAGCGTTCATCGACTGGCTCGTCTCCCCGGAGGGCCAAGCCTCGATCGCGAGCTACCGCATCGGCGGCGAGCAACTGTTCTTCCCGAATGCGGCCGAGCCCGGCGCGTGAGCCCGCGAGCTCGCTGAAAGGCGCTAGCGGCGGTCCGCGCGTGCGAGCGCGGCGAGGTCGGCGCGCGTGTTGATGTTGGCGAACTGCTCGGGGCGCTCGAACCGCTCCTTGCGCGCGCCCAGCCGCTCGAGCAGTTGCCACGTCGGCGGGTGCGCCCCGCCGGCCAATGCTTCGCGCACGGCGGGCAGCGCGGAGACGGGCCACACCGCGCAGAGCGGCTGCCGCCCATCGCTCGTCTCCGCCATCGCCGCGCCGCCTTCGGCCCGCTCGAGCAACCGGCGGTAGAGATCGTCCGGCAAGGACGGCGCGTCGCAAGGGCTCACGGCGAGCGTGCGCGCGCCCTGCTCCCCCGCCCAGATCAACCCGACCTTCACGCCGGCCAGCGGCCCCATCGCGTCGCCTGCCTCGTCGTGCAGCACCGGAAGCGCGAGCGACCGCGCCACGGCTTCGGCTTCGGTGCCGGGCCGCACGTTGGCGGCCACGTTGGCGCACACCGAGCGCAACCGCTCCGCGGCCCACGCGAGCAGCGGCTTGCCGTCGAGCAGGGCGACGGCCTTCTCGCCGCCGAAGCGAACCGAGCGGCCGCCCGCGAGCACGAGACCGGCGACGGCGGGTGACGCGCTCACGGATACGCCCGCGCCAGCTCGTCGACGAGATCGGCGATCGCCTCGACGTCGTCGAGGTCGGCGAACGGCAGCGCCACGCCGGGGGGCCGCACGTCGCTCGCGAGCGCCACGATGTGGGGATCGTTCGGGTGCAACAGCGGCTTGCCGACCGCGGCCCGGTGCACCTCGAGCTTCGCGTGAGTCTCCGCCTTGAAGCCTTCGACGATGACGAGATCCACGGGCGAGAAGCGCGGCACGAGCTCCGCCAGCGTGGGCTCGCGCTCGCCGCGCAGCTCGTGCATGAGCGCCCAGCGCCGGGCGCTCGACACGAGCACCTCGCTCGCGCCGGCCAAGCGGTGGTTGTGGGAGTCCTTGCCCGGCGTATCGATGTCGAACGCGTGGTGCGCGTGCTTCAACGTGGACACCGTGCGGCCGCGCGCGCGGAGCGCCGGCAACAACTTCACGAGCAACGTGGTCTTGCCGCTCCCGCTCCAGCCCGCGAGGCCGATCACCCGCACGGCTAGCCGGCGGCCGCGGTCGCCGCCTCTCGCGCTTTCTCGACCCGCGCGGCGCAGTACTTGAACTCGGGAATCTTGCCGAACGGATCGAGCTTCGGATTGGTGAGGCGGTTCGCGGGGCTCTCGGCGAAGCAGAACGGCATGAAGACCATGCCCTCCGCCACTTCACGATCGGGGCGCAGGATCGCTTCGAGCACGCCGCGCCGCGTTTCCACGGTGATCCGGTCGCCTTGATGGAGACCGCGTTTGTGCATGTCGCGCGGATTCATGGCGGCAATACCCACCGGCTCGATGGCGTCGAGCACGCCGGCGCGGCGCGTCATCGAGCCCGTGTGCCAGTGCTCGAGCAGCCGGCCCGTGGTGAGCACGAGCGGGAACTCGGTGTCGGGCAGCTCGTCGGGCGGCAACAAGTCGGCGGGCACGATCTTGCCGCGGCCGTCGGACGTGGGGAATCCGTCGGTGAACGCGATCTCTTCGCCGGGCAGGTCCGGCGCCTTCGCGGGATAGATCACGGAGTCCTCGCGGTCGATGCGCTCCCAGGAGATGTTCTTGAGCGACGGCATCGTTGCGGCCATCTCCGTGTAGACGTCGGACACGTGCCGGTATTTCCAGTCGAGGCCGATGCGCCGCGCGAGCTCCACGATGAGCTCCCAGTCCTGGCGCGCGTCGCCCGGCAGCGCGAGCGCCGGCCGGCCCATCTGCACCTGGCGGTTGGTGTTGGTGAACGTGCCGAGCTTCTCGGCATGGGCCGACGCCGGCAGGATCACGTCCGCATACCACGCCGTCTCCGTGAGGAAGATGTCCTGCACGACGAGGTGCTCGAGCTTCGCGAGCGCGTCGCGCGCGTGGTCCTGATCGGGGTCCGACATCGCGGGATTCTCGCCCATGATGTACATGCCCGTGATCTCGCCTGCGTGCACGGCGTCCATGATCTCGACCACGGTGAGGCCGCGCTTCGGGTCCAACGTCTGGCCCCAGAAGTTCTCGTACCAGCCGCGGATGTCGAGCTTCTCGACCGACTTGTAGTCGGGGAAGTACATCGGGATGAGGCCCGCGTCGGACGCGCCCTGCACGTTGTTCTGGCCGCGCAGCGGATGGAGGCCCGTGCCGGGCCGGCCGATCTGGCCGGTGATCAGCGCGAGCGCGATCAAGCAGCGCGCGTTGTCGGTGCCGTGGGTGTGCTGCGAGATGCCCATGCCCCAGAAGACGATCGACGCTTTCGACGTGGCGTAGATGCGCGCGACGTCGCGGAGCACGCTCGCCTCGACGCCCACCACTTCGGCCATCGCCTCCGGCGAGAAGTCCTTCACCTTCGCCTTCAGCGCTTCGAAACCCGACACGTGCTCGCGGATGTAGTCCGCGTCGTAGAGCTCCTCGGTGATGATCGTGTGCAGCAACGAGTTCAAGAGCGCCACGTCGCTGCCCGGCTTGAACCTGAGCGCGTGCGTGGCGTGGCGCATCAGGTCCTGGCCGCGCGGGTCCATCACGATGAGCTTCGCGCCGCGCTTCGCGGCTTGCTTGAAAAATGTGGCCGCCACCGGATGATTCACGGTGGGGCGAGCGCCGATCACGATGATGCACTCGGCGTCCATCGCCGCATTGAACGGCGCGGACACCGCGCCCGAGCCGATGCCCTCCATGAGCGCGGCCACCGACGACGCGTGGCAGAGCCGCGTGCAGTGGTCCACGTTGTTGGTCTCGAAGCCCGTGCGCACGAGCTTCTGGAACAAGTACGCCTCTTCGTTCGAGCCTTTCGCCGAGCCGAAGCCGGATAGTGCCTTGCCGCCGCGCTCGTCGAGGATCTTCTTGAGCCCCGCGCCCGCGCGCGCCAGCGCCTCTTCCCAGGTGGCCTCGCGGAATACGTCGAAGCGCTCCGCGTACGGCTTCGTGCAATCGACGTTGCGCGGCGCGTCGTCCCGGCGCACGAGCGGCTTCGTGAGCCGCTCGGGAGACGCCACGTAGTCGAAGCCGAAGCGCCCCTTGACGCAGAGCCGGTTCTCGTTGGCGTAACCGTTGCGGCCGTCCACTTGCACGATGCGGTTGTCCTTCACGGCCACCGACGTTTGACAGCCGACGCCGCAGAATGGGCAGAGCGTGTTGACGACCTTGTCGAACTTCTGCACGGCGCGCTGGGTCGCCGTCTTGTCCATCAGCGACTTTTCGTAGAGCGCTCCGGTGGGGCACGCCTGCACGCACTCGCCGCAGGTCACGCACGTGGAGAGCCCCATCGGGTCGTGGATGTCGAACACGGGCACCGCATGACTGCCGCGGAGCCCCATGCCGATGACGTCGTTCACCTGCACCTCACGGCAGGCGCGGACGCAGGCGCCGCAGGAGATACACGCGTCGAGATTCACGGCGATGGCCGGATTCGAGACGTCGTGCGTAGCCTCGTGATGGCCGTGGCCGTGATCGCGCGCGTCGAACTTGGACGCGTAGCGGTCGCTGCCGGCGATGCCCATCGACTCGGCCCACTTCCAGAACGCCGCCTGATTGTCCGGACCTTCGTCGCGCGGACGCATGTTGCTCGCGAGCAGCTCGAATACCATCTTGCGCGACTTGGCGGCCCGCTCGGATTGGGTGGACACCTCCATGCCCTTGGTCGGCCTGCGGATGCAGGACGCGGTGAGGACGCGCTCGCCCTTCACCTCCACCATGCAGGCGCGGCAGTTGCCGTCCACTCGATAACCGGGCAAGTCGACGTGGCACAGGTGCGGGATTCTGTTGCCCTCGCGCTTGGCCACGTCCCAGATCGTCTCACCGGGGTTCGCGGCGACTTCCTTGCCGTCCAGCTTGAAAACGATGTGCTCCGTCATCTCACGAGCCCTTCTTGAACAGCGTCAGTAGATGATTCACGGGATTGGGCGCCGCCTGGCCGAGGCCGCAGATCGAGGCATCGCGCATCACGGTCTCGAGGTCGCGCAGGGCCGCTTCGTCCAACGCGCCCTTGGCCTCGAGCAACGTCACCATTTTATCCGTGCCTTCCCGGCAGGGGGTGCACTGACCGCAGCTTTCGTGCCTGAAGAATTTCAGCAGGTTGACCACGGCGCCCTTGACGTCGTCGCGATCCGAGAACACGACCACGGCATGCGAGCCGACGAACGATCCGATCTTGGCGAGCTCGCCGCCGAAGTCGAGCGGAATGTCGCCCATCGACGCGGGCAGGATGCCGCCGGACGCGCCGCCCGGCAGATACGCCGTGAACGCGTGGCCGTCGAGCATGCCGCCGCAGTAGTCGTTTATGAGCTCGCGCACCGTGACGCCGGCCGGCGCTTGCACGACGCCGGGTTTCTTCACGCGTCCGGAGACGGACCACGATCGGGGGCCGGGATGCCCCTCGCGCCCTTGCTCGGCGAACCAGTCGGCGCCCTTCTCCAAGATGTCGCGGATCCACCAGAGCGTTTCGACGTTCTGATTGAGCGTGGGCCGGCCGAAGATGCCCACCTCGGCGATGTACGGCGGCCGGTTGCGGGGCAAGCCGCGCTTGCCCTCGATGCTCTCGATCATCGCGCTCTCTTCGCCGCAGATGTACGCGCCCGCGCCGCGGCGCAACTCGATGAATCCGCGGGGCGCGATGCCGGCGGCCTCGAGGGCCGCGATCTCGCGCCGCAGGATCTCGAGCACCGCCGGATACTCGTTGCGCATGTAGAAATAGATGCGCTCGGCCTCCACGCAATGCGCCGCGATCAACGCCCCTTCGAGCGTGCGGTGCGGATCGCGCTCGAGGAACCAGCGGTCCTTGAACGTGCCCGGCTCGCCTTCGTCGCCGTTGATCGACATGAGCCGCGGCCCTTTGTACGACCGCACGAATTGCCACTTCTTGCCCGGCGGGAAGCCCGCGCCGCCGAGGCCGCGCAGACCCGACGCCTGCAGCGTCTCGATGATCGACTCTATCCTCACCGATCCCGAGCGAACTTGCTCGTAGAGTTGATAGCCGCCGGCGAGACGGTACTCGGCGAGCCCGGTGTATTTCGGGATCACGGCGTCGGTGCGGCGCTCGCGCAGGTCGCCGAGCAGTCCCTCGACGGTGGCGTTGTCGACCTCGCGGTCGCCGACGCGGGCGGCGGGCGCGCCCGCGCACCGGCCGACGCAGGCGGCGCGCACGACGCGAACCTTGCTCGGGTCGACGCCCGCGCTCAGTTTCTCGATGAGCTCGTCGGAGCCCGCGATCATGCAGCTGATCGATTCGCAGACCCGGATCGTGACCGGGGCCGGCCGCGGCTCACCTTCCTTGACGACGTCGAAGTGATCGTAGAACGAAGCCACCTCGTACACCTCGGCCTGCGACAAGCGCATCTCTTCGGCCAGCGCGCGCAGATGCCGCGCCTCGAGGCAGCCGTATTTGTCCTGGATCAGATGCAGATGCTCGATCAAGAGATCGCGGCGCCGCTCGCGTGTGCCGAGCAACGCACGGACGTCCGCGAGCGCGGCGTCATCTACCGCGCGGCCCTTCGGCCCGCGTTCACGCCGAGAGCGCGGCGTTTCAGGTCTCACTGGAAGTTTCCTCTCTGTGCTCGTGCCGAGTCGGTCAGAGCACGGCTTCGTACGTAATACAGTCGACCACCTGTCCCGGCTCCACGCGCGTAACGTGCTCGCCGAGCTCCACCAGACCGTCGGTGTCCACCAACGAGGATAGCAGCCCGGCGCCCTCGCGCGGGAACTTGACGGCCTCGAGCGCGCCGTCCGCGGCCCGCTGCAAGCGAACGCGCACGAACTCGCGGCGCGCGGGCTTCTTGCGGTACGCGAACTGCGCCCGAACGGGAATCATCGGCGGCGGAGACCACGCGGCCCCCGCGAGCGCGAGGATCGCGGGACGGGCCACCTTCGCGAAAGTCACGAAGCTCGCGACGGGATTGCCGGGCAAGCCTATGAACGGCGTGCCGTGGATCACGCCCATCGCCACGGGCCGCCCCGGCTTCATGGCGATTCGCCAGAACACCAGCGTGCCCACGCTCTCCACCGCGCCCTTCACGTGGTCACCCTCGCCCGTCGACACGCCTCCCGAGCTCAGGATCAGATCGTGAGAACGGGCCGCCGACTCGAGGACCTCGGCGATCTTCCGAGGATCGTCGCGACGAATTCCGAGGTCGGTGACGGTGCAGCCGATTCGCCGCAGCATCGCGATCAGCATGATGCGGTTCGAGTCGAACAGCTGCGCCTCTCCCTTGCTGCTTCCCGGCTCGACGAGCTCGTCGCCGGTGGAGAACAACGCCACCCTCACGCGCCTTCGAACCTCGATTTCTGTGAGGCCCATGGCGGCGACGACCGCGACGTCTTGCGGGCGCATCCACCGATTCGCCGGCAAGATCGGTTGCCCGATCGTGACGTCCTCGCCCGCCGGCCGCACGTTGGCGCCGCGCTTCAAGCCGGCCGGCAACACGGCGCGGCCCGCCTCGTCGAGCGTGACGTCTTCCTGCATGAACACGGTGTCCGCCCCGTCGGGCATCGGCGCGCCGGTGAAGATACGAATCGCTTCGCTGTGCGCCACACTCACCTTCCCAGCGGCGCTGCCCGCTTGCAGCCGGCCGGCCACGCGGAACACCCCCGCGGTTTGCGTGGGGATGTCCTGGCCGCGCACGGCGTAGCCGTCGACCGCGGAGTTCGTGAACGGCGGCAAAGCGACCGTCGCCACCAAGTCTGCGGCGAGCACCCGGCCGTCGGCATCGAGCACGGCGACGGTCTCGACGCCGTCCACGGGTTCGAAACGCGCGGTGATCGCGGCCACGGCGGCGTCGATGGACAGGATCTCCGCGCCCGACGCGAAACAGTCTTGCGAGAGCTGCGCCATCGCTACCGGACGCGGTCGGGCCGGCTGTAGACGTTGAACCGGTCCATCTTCAAGAAACCGACCAAGGTGATGCCGAACTCGCGCGCGAGCTCGACGGCCAGCGAGGACGGGGCGCCCACGGCCGCCACGAGCGGGACGCCGGCCATCTTGGCCTTCTGCATGAGCTCGAAGCTGGCGCGGCCGCTCACGATCACGCCGTTGCCGTGCAGCGGCACTCGACCGCCCAGCAGCGCGTGACCCACCAGCTTATCGAGCGCGTTGTGCCGGCCGACGTCCTCGCGCAGCGCGACGATGCTGCCCTCGGAATCGAATAGTCCCGACGCATGCAAGCCGCCCGTCTGCTCGAAGACGGCTTGTTGGACTTTGAGCGCCGCGGGCAGCCGGCCGAGCGCGTCGCCGCTCATGTGAAAATTCACGGCGTGCAGGTCGAACTGGCCTTGCACGGCCACGGACTCGATCGACGCCTTGCCGCAGACGCCGCAGCTCGACGTCATGTAGAAATTGCGCTCGAGCCGCTTGAAGTCCACCGGAACGCCCGGCGCGAGCTCGACGCGTACCACGTTGACGAGCCCGTCGGCGGCCCGCCGGCCGCGCGCGACGACTTCTTGGACGTCGCGCCCCGAGCGGATGATGCCTTCCGTGAACAGGAACCCCACGGCGAGATCCTCGTCGTGCCCGGGCGTGCGCATCGTGACCGACACCGGCTCCTCGGCGCGGCTGCCGTCCGGCCGCGAATAACCCAGACGGATCTCGAACGGCTCTTCGGTGGCGACGAGATCGGGATCGTCGGCCGGGGCCAGCTCGCCGCCGCGGAAGCGGCGCACGTCGAGGCGCCGTGTGGACAGGCGCGTCTCGGTTCCGGTGGTCCCCGCGGTCACGGCTTGCTCAAGATCTCGTCGAGGCGCTCGGGTGTGACTCGCCCGTAGACGGTTTCGTCGATCATGACCGCCGGCGAGCAGGCGCAGTTGCCGAGGCAATACACCGGCTCGAGGCTGAACTTGCCGTCCGCCGTCGTCTGATGGAAGTCGATTGCGAGCGTGTCGCGGACGCGCTGCTCGAGCGCTCGCGACCCCATTGCCTGGCAAGCCTCCGCCCGGCAAACGTAGAGCGTGTGGCGGCCCGGAGCGTCCTTGCGAAAGAAATGATAGAAGGTGAGCACGCCGTGCACCTCGGCGCGCGACAAGTTGAGCACATCGGCCACAATCGGGACGGCATCTTCGGGAATAAAACCGAGCTCGTCCTGAATCGAGTGCAAGATCGGCAACAGAGCGCCCGCTTCATTCGAGCGGGCCTCGGCCAGACGGCGAATCGTCGCCGCGGGTTTCGGGTCAACGTCGTTCAAGGGCTGGGTCCTCCGCGGATTCTCTGATCGTCCTCGTGGGGAACGCGCGGCAAGACGGGAGCGGCCCGCTCGACGGTGCGAATCCTTAGTTTCATCAAAGCCTTCGTGTGAACGCCGTCATTCTAACGTACGGTCGTGGCGCGGTGCCCGTGTGGCTCCGCGAGGGTAGCGCGGGCACCCGTTGTCGACGCGCGTCGCGGCGCGTTGCTCGCGCCGTGCCGCATTCGGTGTCGTGGATTTCTAAACGGGTGATTCATAAGCCTTTGTCATATAATCGCAACTCGTTCGGGGACGGTTGGGTCGACTGCTGCGCACCAGCGACCGCAACCACGCGCTACTAAACGCTTGTGGGAGCTCTATGACCAAGAACGTTGGCATCAGTGGATTTGCGGTTTACGTGCCGCCTTACCGTGTCGACCTCGAGTCGTGGTGCCGCTGGACCGACAACGCTTGGGATAAGACGCGCGCCGTCGTGGGGCATAGCTTTCGGATGCGCGGCCCGGCTCAGAGCGTGTACACCATGGCTGCCACCGCCGTCATGCGGCTCATCGAGGCCTATGGAGTCGACCCGAACCGGGTAGGTTTCCTCGGCCTCGGAACCGAGTCGAGCACCGACAATTCCGCCGGCGCCGTGATCGTCAAAGGCATGCTCGACGAGGGGCTCACCGAGCGCGGCATGCCGCGCCTGAGCCGCCACTGCGAAGTCCCCGAGGTCAAGCACGCATGCCTCGGCGGCGTCTACGCACTCAAGCACGCCCTGCGCTATCTCGCCCTCGAGACCGAGGACCGCTGTGCGATCGTGGTGAGCGCCGACATCGCGGAATACGCGCGCGGCAGCTCCGGCGAGCCGACCCAAGGCGCGGGCGCGGTCGCAATGCTCGTCGAGCGCAACCCCAAGCTCTTGAACGTCGACCTCGATCACGTCGGCACCGCGTCGTCGTACCGGGCGGTGGACTTCCGCAAGCCGGTGCTCCGCAACATCCTGCGCGGCAAGCTCAACGGTCACTTCCAGGACCTGCCCGTCTTCAACGGCAAGTACTCCACCACCTGCTACGTCGACGAGACGCTGCACGCGCTCGGCGACATGACCCGGCGCATGGGGCGCGAAGCCGCCGACTACTATCGCGAGCTCGCCGCCATCTTCATGCACCGTCCCTATCACCGGATGCCCGAGACCTCGTTCGCGATGAGCTATCTGTTCGCGCTGTCGCAAGACGGCCCGGGGGGCCTCGCCGAGCTCGAGCGGCATTGCGCGCACGCGGGCCTGTCGGTGCCCGACACGCTGGCCGAGATGCGCTCGCGGCCCGACATCCTCCAATTCGTTCGCGACGGCGCGATCGACACCGACGCCTATCCGCTCACGATCCAGCTCGCCAAGGAGTTCCGCGGCAGCGCGGAATTCAGCGCGCTCGTGGCGGCGAAGATGTCGCTCGGCTCCGAGGCGATGAAGGACATCGGCAACGTCTACTGCGCTGCGCTGCCGGCGTGGATGGCGGCCGGCCTCGAAGACGCCTACGAGCGCAACGTCGACCTCGCCGGCGGCAAGGTGCTCGCCATCGGCTACGGCAGCGGCGACGCCGCGGAGGCCATTCCGATGACGGTGCAGCCGCAGTGGCGCACGGCGGCTGCGAAGATCCGCTTCCAGGCCGCGCTCGATCCGTACCAGGATCTCACGCAAGCACAATACGAGATGTTGCACGACACCGGCACGGCCCGCGGCCTGGCCGACCCCGAAGAGGGCTTCGTGATTCAGTCGGTGGGCAGCAGCTCGAATCCGAAGTTCAGCGACGAAGGCATCGAGTACTACCGCTTCGTGCGCTGATCACCGCGCGCTCGCGCCATATCGAAGCTCGCTATTGCAGGCGCGCCGTCTGCGCGTCGAGGTCCTTGATCAGGTCGTCGAGCGTGCCGCTCGCGAGGATGCGCTGGTATTCCGCACGCTTCAGCGCGAGATCGCTCACCCCGTCGGCGACCACGTTGATGATCTTCCACGAACCGTCGCGCTGCTGAAGCAGGTAGTCGAGCGACACGTCGGCGGCGTTCGCGCGGGCAACCATCGTCGCCACTTGCATCCGGCCGTTGTCGGCCGCGGTGGCGCCGCCGGTGGACTTGAAGGTCGCGGCCGTGACGTTCTTGAACCGGCTCGCGTAGGTGGTCACGCTCAACCGTTCGAACGCGGCGACGAAGCGCTCGCGGTCGGCGGCGCTCAGCATCGGCCACTGGCGGCGCAGCGCGAACTCCGCGATGTACGGCAGATCGTGCGTGGCCTCGATCAGCGGCACGAGCGCGCGATAGCGCTCCTCCACGGTGGCGTTAGGCTTCGCGGCCGTGAGATCGACGAGCCCGCGGTGCAGCGTCGCGATCGTGGCATCGGGAGTATCGGTGGCGAGATCCGCGGCGGCGGCGCCGCGAGCGGCGACCGCGGCCGCGAACAGTGTCAGTGCGGCGCGCGCGATTGCGTCAATCCTTCGACCCATAGCTCCGATTCTTCCACGTGGCGCGCGTGCCGCGCCAGTAGCCGAAGGCCGACGACCACGTCATCGCGAGGAACAAGGCGGCCGCCACGGGCAACGTCAGCGCCCACGGCGCCGGCAGCCGATAGAAGCGCACGGTGGGCCAGTAGACAGCGGCGGCGGCCGCCCATGCGGAGGCGCCGACGACCGCGGCCGCCGGCACCGCAGCGTCGAACAGAGCGCTCGCGGCCGCGATCGGCGGCAGCAGCAGGGTAACCACGAGCAGCGCGGTGGCGAGCAGCAACAGCGCGCTCGAGTAGCGGAGCTGGGTGAACGCCGAACGGCTCACCATGCCCCAGAAGCCCGCGAGGCCCGAGTACGGGCGAAGGCTCCGCACGGAATGGCTCACGCCGACCCAAATCGGCTGCCGGTTCGCCTTGAGCTTCGCGGCGAGCGTGCAGTCGTCGATGATCGCCCCGCGAATCGCCGCAAAACCGCCGATCGCCCGAAGCTCGGCCGTGCGCACGAGCATGCAGCCGCCGGCGGCGGCCGCCGTCCTCTTCGCGGGATCGTTCGCAAGCCCAAACGGATACAGCAGCTTGAAAAAAAACACGAACGCCGGCGCCAGCAACCGCTCCCAAAACGTCGCACACCCGAGCTCCGCCATGATCGACACGAGCGACACGGACCGCGCGTGCGCGGCCCGCACCAGAGCGGCGACCATGCCAGGCGCGAGCTCGATGTCCGCATCGAGCAGCAACGTGAACGGCCGCTCCACGTGCGCGAGCCCCTGCTCGAGCGCCCACAGCTTGCCGGCCCACCCCCCCGGCAACGCCCGCCCGGCCACCACCCGCAGAGACAAGCGCCCGGCGTCGGACGCAGCAGCGGCCCGGGCGGCAACCTCCGCCGTGCCGTCGCTCGACTGATCGTCGATGACAAAGGCGTGGAGCCCCCGCCCCTGCCGCGCAAGCGCCGCAATCGTGATGCCAATCACCTCCGCCTCGTCACGCGCGGGAATCAGCACCGTGACGTTCCGAAGATCGGCATCCTCGTCCGCCGGATCGGCCTCGAGCCGCTCGCGCACCCGATGCGGCTGCCACGGCAGCACCAACACCCCCACCCACGCGAGCAGAGCGGCGGCGCTCCCGAAGGAAAGCACAGCACTTAGAACTGGCACGAGGGTCCGACGGCGGCGCTCGGCATGAAGGCCCATGCCCGAGACCCTCGCCGCACAGGGACGTGCGGCGAGGAGCCCCAGGGATG
>DASUFK010000106.1:0-18852 GCA_036274615.1 Gammaproteobacteria bacterium
GCAGGACCCCGTCGCGGACACGCGCACCGTGAATCCGGATTACTTCGCCGCGCTCGGCGTGCGGCTTTCGCGAGGCCGGCTGTTCACCGCCGAAGACGACCAGCGAGCGCGCGGCGTGGTCGTGATCAACGAAACGCTCGCCGCCCGAAATTTCGCGCCCGGCAAGGCGCTCGGCTCGCAGATCAGGATCCGCGGCCGCGAGTGCGAGGTGATCGGCATCGTGGCCGACGCCAAACACGACGACCTCGCCGCGCCGTCGGCGCCGCCGACGATGTATCTCGCGCTCGCTCAGGAGCCGGCGCCGCCGTGGAGCTTTTTCGCCACGCGCGTCACGGGCGACCCGGCAGCGATGCTTCGGTCCGTGCGCGCTGCAGCCCAGGACGTCGATCGCGACATCCCGGCGTACGACGTGCAGCCGATGGAGCAGCTCCTCGACCGGTCTGTCGCAACGCAGCGCTTCGACGCGGCGTTGCTGTCGGTATTCGGCGTGCTCGCGGTGAGCCTTGCGGCCGTCGGAATCTTCGGCGTAGTGAACTACGCCGTGGCCCAGCAGACGCGGGAGATCGGCGTGCGCGTCGCACTCGGCGCGGAACCCGGGCGCGTGATCCGGCTCGTGTTGCGGCAAGGTTTGAAGTTCGCCGGCGCCGGCATAGTAGCGGGAATTGCCGCGTCGCTAGCCCTCGTGCGACTGCTCGGGTCGCTGCTGTACGGCGTGCAGCCCACCGACGCGGCAACGTTCGCTTTCGCCGCGGCGTTGCTCGCCGCCGTGGCGTTGCTGGCCTGCTGGTTGCCGGCGCGCCGGGCGGCGAAGCTCGATCCGATGGCGGCGTTGCGCGAGGAGTGAGAGTCCGTAACATTCCCTCCCGGCGTGTGCGCCGGGAGGAGTTGCGATGATCGATGCAAAGAGGAGCCAGCGCCTCGCCGCGGCGCTTTTCGCGCTGGGCGTGCTCGCGCCGTGCTTGGCGCAGGACACCGCCAACACCGGCGTGAGCAAGGCGCACTACACGGCCAACGGTCTCGAGTTTCCCGCCGACGCGCTCGGCTGGATCACGCTCGGCGCCGACATCGGCGGCGACTACGCCACCGGCGCGTTCGATCCGAAGACACCCGGCACGATCGGCGTCGTGCAGATCGAGCCCGCGGCGTATCGGTACCTGATCGAGCACGGCGAGTACGCCGACGGCACGATGCTGCTGCTCACGTTCTATCGCGCGGAGTCGCAATCCGAGCCGCAGCTGCGCGGCTTCGTGCAGGGGCCGGTTACCGCTCGCGAGATCCACGTGATCGACAAGAAGCGCTTTCCCGAGGAAGGACGCGCGTTCTTCGTGTTCCCCGGAGCCGAAACGCAGACCGGCGTGCGGCAGCCGCTCGGCAGCACGTGCGTCGTTTGTCACAAGGAGCACGGCAAGCTCGACGCGACGTTCGCGCAGTTCTATCCGCCGATCCGTCCGCTGCTCGACAAGAAATAGGGACATGCTGCTTTTTCGGTTGGGCTAGGCGGTTCCTGCAGGGGCGGCGCCGGAAAAGCAGCCTGTCCCTATTTTCCCGGCCGGGGGTATGATCGGCGGGTCAACGCATGCTGGGGAGAGCTGCGATGGCCTACGAGCTCATCGGTAAGGATTTCACGCCGCCCGACATCCAAGCGAAGGTCACCGGCAAGGCCAAGTACGCCGAAGACTTCCGCGTGGACGGCATGGCGTTCTGCAAGCTGCTCACGAGCCCGATGCCGCACGCGCGTGTCAAGCGGCTCGACGCGGCCAAAGCGCTCGCGCTGCCGGGCGTGCTCGGCATGCTCACGGCCGACGACGTCGAGAAATTTCCGGACCCGCAGGACCCGATCCTCACCAACGAGCCGCTGTTCGTCGGTCAGCCGATCCTCGCCATCGCGGCCGAGAGCGAGGAGATCGCGGCGAATGCGCTCGAGCTTCTCGACATCGAGTACGAGGAGCTGCCGTTTTGCGTGGACCCGCTCGCGAGCCTCTATCCCGGCGGGCCCGAGGCGCGGACCAACGGCAACGCGCTGAACGCCGGGGCGCTCAAGAGCATCAAGTGGACCGCGCGCGACTTCGCCGCAGCCGCCGACGGCCAGCTGCCCCAAGGCCAGCCCGCGGCCGAGTGGTCGTACGGCGACATCGACTCGGGATTCGCGGCCGCGAAGCTCGTGCTCGACGAGACGTTCGTCACCGCGGGCCTGTCGCATCACTCGATGGAGCCGCGCAGCGCGCTCGCCTATTGGCAGAACGGCAAGTGCCACTTGCACGCGTCGTCGCAGAGCCAGAGCGTGCCGGTGCCCAACATCGCGCGCTACATCGGCATCCAGCCCGCCGAGCTCGTGTTCGTGGCCGAGTTCTGCGGCGGCGGCTTCGGCTCGAAGGGCGGCGCGTATCCGATCGTAGCGGTGCCCGCGCTGCTCTCGAAGAAGATCAGCCGGCCGGTGATGATGCGAATCAGCCGCCACGAGGAGTACTACATCGGCTCGGCGCGCGCCGGCTTCCAAGGCCGCGTGAAGATCGGTTTCCGTGCCGACGGCCGCGTCACCGCGGTGGATCTCTACATCGTTCAGGAAAACGGCCCGAACCAGGGTTTCGGCGACTGGACGTCGGCCGCGGAGGCGGTGTCGCTCGTCTATCAGCCGCCGGCGATGCGGTTCCGCGGCCTGCAGGTGCTCACGAACACGCCGCCGCGGGGACCGCAGCGTGGCCCGGGCCAGAACCAGATCGCGTGTGCGATCGAGCCGCTGATCGACAAGGCGGCGAAGCAGCTCGGCCTCGACCGCGTCGCGATCCGCCGCATCAACGCGCCCGACAACTCGGCCAAGATCGGCGCGATGCAAGGCAGCGTCACGAGCGCGTACTTGAAGGACGCGCTCGAGCAGGGCGCGCAGCGCTTCGGCTGGGAGCAGCGGCGGGCGCGCAGCGGCCGCGCGAACGGCACCAAGGTCACCGGCATCGGCGTCGGCACCGCGTTCCACACCGCCGGCGGCAACGGCTTCGACGGCCTCGTGCGGCTCGCGCCCGACGGCAAGCTCTACATCCACACCGGGGTCGGCAATCTCGGCACGTACTCGCACACGGGCACGTCCCGCGTCGCGGCCGAGATGCTCAAGATGAGCTGGGACAACTGCGTAGTGGTGCGTGGCGACAGCAGCAAGCACCTGCCGTGGAACAACGGCCAGTTCGGCAGCAACACCTCGTTCACGATGACCCGCACCAACTACGCCGCCGCGATGGACGCCGTCGCCAAGCTCAAGGAGATCGCCGCTCAAGACCTCGGCGGCAAGCCCGACGACTACGAGATCGGCGGCGAGGCCGTGTTCGCGCGGGCCGACGCTTCCAAGAAGCTCACCTACGCGGCCGCCGCGCGCCGTGCCATCGAGCTCGGCGGCAAATTCGACGGCCACGACCTACCGGCCGATCTCAACGTGATGACCAAGGCGTCCGCCGCCGCCCTGGCCGGCAGCGGCCTCATCGGCGTCGCCAAGGACAACCTGCCGCGCACCGGCACGGTGCCGGCCCTCGCGGCCGGCTTCGTGGAGATCGAGCTCGACCGCGAGACCGGCAAGTTCACGATCTTGGACTACGTGGGCGTCGCCGACTGCGGCACCGTGATCCACCCGCTCGGCCTCTCGGCCCAGATCAAGAGCGGCGCGATCATGGGCTTCGGCCTGGCGTCCTCCGAGCGCCACATCTTCGACCCGCAGAACGGCCTCCCCGGCACCGTCGGCCTGCTGCAGGCAAAGCCGCCCTCGTACCTCGACGTCGCGCTCGCGATGGGCACGGGCGCGGTGGACGCCGCCGACCCGCAGAACCCGGTCGGGGCCAAAGGCATCGGTGAGCCGGTCATGGGCTGCGCGGCCGCCGCCCTGCTCGGCGCAATCTCCGACGCCCTCGGCGGCCACTACTTCAACCGCACGCCGGTGACGCCCGATCACATCGTCAACGCAGCCGCGGGACGCCCCCAGTCCCACAAGCCGCTGCAGGTGAACACCGCATGACCTGGCACTGCCCGAGCCGTACCCGCGGTCTCGCGGTTGAGAGAGTGCGGCTTTTGACCTAGCATCTGCTGGCTCGGCGCGGTTGGCGCGGAGCCGAACGGAGAGATCCCCATGGCTGACGATAGAGACGACGACCGGCCCCAATTTCCGGAGCCGCGCTACGACGCGGGCCCGCTCTCGAAGGCGACCTCGCGGCGCACGTTCATCAAGGGCGTGATCGCGTCCGGCGCCGCCGTGTCGAGCGTCGGCTACCTGTTCACGGCGGCGTGCTCGCGCAGCACCGGTTCCGTCGGCGGCGTCGAGCGCATGCTCGTGCTCAACGTCAACGGCCAGATGCGGCCCGTCGACGTGCTGCCGCAAGAGACCCTTGCGATGACCCTGCGCTACCGCCTCGGCCTCACCGGCACCAAGCTCGGCTGCGACCGCGGCGAGTGCGGCGCGTGCACCGTGCTCATCGGCGACGTGGCGTCGTATTCGTGCTCCACGCTCACCCACGCCGTGCGCAATCGCGCGATCACCACGATCGAGGGCCTCGAGGGGCCGAACGGCGAGCTGCACGTGGTGCAGCAGGCGATGATCGACGAGCTCGGTCCGCAGTGCGGGTTCTGCACGCCGGGCCAGATCATGTCGGCCGTCGCGCTCCTCAAGGCGAATCCGAAGCCCACGCGTGAAGAAGCGCGGCACGCGATGTCGGGCAATCTGTGCCGTTGCGGCGCCTACGATCACTACTTGAACGCCGTGATGCGCGCGGCGGACGCCGGCGACCGCTTGAGCGAAACGCGGGCGGCGGTCTGAGCGCACATAAGGAGCGTTGACGATGTCCAGAGACATGATGGGAGCTTTCGAGCTGTATCAGCCCGACTCGGTGGACGGCGCGGTCGCTCTGCTCCAGAAGTTCGGTGAGGACGGGTGGGCGCTCGCGGGCGGCAACGACAGCCTCGACTGGTTCAAGGATCGCATCAAGCGCCCGAAGTACGTCGTCGACCTCGGCGGCATCGCGGCGCTCAAGGGTATCCGCGAGAGCGCGGACGGCGGCGTCGAGATCGGCGCGCTCACCACGCTCACCGAGATCGAGCGCAGCGAGCTCATCATGGGCCGCTACAAGGTGCTCGCCGATGCGGCGCGGCGCGTGGCGAGCCCGCAAATCAGGAACACCGGCACGATCGGCGGCAACGTCTGCCAAGACGCGCGCTGCTGGTACTACCGCTACGGCGTGAACTGCTATCGCGCCGGCGGCAATCGCTGCTACGCGGACACGCCCGAGGGCCAGAACCGCGAGCATTGCTTGTTCGGCGCCGACCGCTGCGTGGCCGTGAGCCCGTCGGACACGGCTCCGGCGCTCGTGGTGCTCGACGCGAAAATGCTCGTGGTGGGGCCGAAGGGCCAGCGCGAGGTGCCCGCCGAGCAGTTCTTCATCGGCCCGAACGTCGACATCACGCGCATGACCTCGCTCGAGGACGGCGAGGTGCTGACGGCGATTCGTTTGCCGATGGACTGGTCGGGCGCGCGGTTCTATTTCGAGAAGGTCGCCGACCGCAACACCTGGGACTTCCCGCTGGTGAACATCGCGGCCGCGATGACGGTGTCCGGCGACAAGATCGAGAAGATCCGCATCGCGGCCGGCGCCGTGCAATGCGTGCCGCGGCGGCTCACCGCCGTCGAGGCGGTGGTCACGGGCCAGCCGAAGAACGCGGATACCGCGACGCTCGCCGGCCAGAGCGCGGTGCGCGGCGCCACGCCCCTCAACTTCAATCACTTCAAGATTCCGCTGCTGCAGAATCTCGTCACGCGCGCGATTCGCGACGCGTAGCCGAGGCGGCACGGAGCGAACAACGCGCTCAACGCGCGACGGCGGGCTTTGGTGGAGCTGTTCCGGGTCAGCAGCGATGCTTACGGCCGCGAGGTCCTGCAGGGGCTATCGTGGGATTTGCTCTGGGTGTTCGCCGGCGCCGGCGCGGTGCTGATCGTGGCTCACGCCCTCTACCGCGCGCTCTTCGCGCCGAAGCGCCAATAGTGTCGCGCGCGCCGTGAGCGAGCCAGTCCGAGCCGAGCCGGGCGCGTCCGCCCCGAAGGTTTTCCGTCACGCGCTCGTCGACCGGGTGTTCCACTGGGTGACGGCGGTGTGCGTGCTCACGCTGCTCGCCACGGCATTCCTGCCGATCTTGGGCGTGAAGTTCGACTGGGTGAACATCCACTGGATCACGGGCGTGGTTCTGACGATCGCCGTGTTGTTCCACCTCGTTCGCTCGTTGCTCTGGCAGAGCGTGCGAACCATGTGGATCGGCGGCGCCGACGTGCGCGAGGCGCTCGCGATCTTGCGGACCACGCTGCGGCGCTCGGGCACGCCGCCCAAGCCCGGCAAGTACTCGTTCGCGCAGAAGCTCGTGCACCTGTTCTTCGCGGCGGTGGTGCTCACCGCCATCGTCACCGGCGGGCTCATGCTCGCGCACGTGGAGACGCCGTGGTGGCGGCCGAACGCATACTTGCTATCCGACGCGAGCTGGGGCGTCGTCTACGTGCTGCATGACTTCGCGGCGCTTTCGTTGATCACGATGGTGATCACCCACGTCTACTTCGCGCTGCGGCCCGAGAAGCTCCTGTTCACGCGCGCGATGCTCCGCGGCTGGATTACGCGGCGCGAGTACGAGGAGCATCACGACCCCAACAGGTGGCAGGTAGATCGATGACCCAGACCGACGCAAGAGCGGATCTCGAGCAGCGCATCGAGGCGATAGAGTCCGGCTACGAGTTCATGCTCGCGTACGCGGCGCAGGGCCGGGAGACGGACAAGGGCGCCGGCTCCGGCCGCAACGTGCGCGAATACCTCGAGCGCATGGCCGCTGCGCTCGACGGCCTGGGCGCGGTGGCCACCGCGTGCGCCGCGTCGGTGGACCCGGCGCTCGCGCAGAAGAGCAGCGCGTTCTTCGCCGCGGTGGACGCCGACGCGCGAATCGCTCAGGCGGCGGTGCGTCTCGTGCTCGCGCGCGCCGACATCAGCTCGCAGCTCGTGGACAACCTCAACGCGTCGATCCATCTGCGCGCGCTGCTCACCGACCTCTTCGTCGTGGACGAAGCGCTGAAACCCCCGAAGAAGGCCTGACTCTTCAGACGCGCTCCACCGCCGCGCTTGGAAGGCGGCCGTTGCCGGCGGCCGTGCCGTCAATTATAGTGGCCAGGTGGCTACTATAAGATCACGGCCGCGCGAGGCCGCCGTCGCTGCCAAGACCACCGGCCAGGAAGTCATGGAACGCCGCATCGCGGACGGCATCCGGCGCCGCCGCGAGCAGCTCGAGATCTCCATCAACGATCTGGCCGAACGCTCCGGCGTGAGCCGCGCGATGGTGTCGAAGATCGAGCGGCTCGAGGTGAGCCCCACCGCGGCACTGCTCGGCCGGCTCTGCAACGGGCTCGGCATCACGCTTTCGAGCTTGATCGCGAGCGCCGAAGCCACCGTGAGCCCGCCGGTCGCGAGGGCCGGAGACCAGCCCGTTTGGCGCGATCCCGGAACGGGATTGCTGAGGACGGTGATCTCGCCGCGGAACACCGGCTCGCGTGTGGAAATCGTGCGCGTCGAGCTGCCGGGCGGCGCGGAGGTCCACTACGAGCCCGTTCGTGATCCGTACGACCAACACCTGGTGATATTGCTGGGGAAGCTGGCGCTCATCGAAGGCAACGATGAGTTCGAGCTCGGAGTAGGCGACTGCATGCACTCCCGGGTCGACGCCGCGCACACGTTCGCAAACCGGGGCCGCGGTCCCTGCAAATATCTCGTGGTGATCGCTCGCTAATCCTCAACGATCGAGGCATCGCGATGAACGTCGACATTCGGCCGGCAGGCGCGGGGGACTCCGAGGCGCTCGCCCGCATCTACAACCACTACATTCGCGACAGCATCATCACGTTCGAGGAGGTCGAGGTGCCTCCGGCCGAGATGGGCGAGCGCGTGGCGGCGATCGGCCGGCTCTCGTTCCCGTGGATCGTCGCCGGCAGCGAGGGAACGATCGTGGGCTATGCGTACGCCGGCAAGTGGCGAGAGCGCAGCGCCTATCGCTTCGCCGTCGAGAGCACCGTGTATCTCGATCCGGCCTATACGGGCCGAGGCATCGGCACGCAGCTCTATCGCGAGCTGCTGACGCGACTGCGTAGCACCTCGGTGCACACGGTCCTAGGCGGCATCGCGCTGCCGAACTCGGCGAGCGTGGCGCTGCACGAGAAGCTCGGTTTCACGAAGGTCGCCCATCTCGAGGACGTGGGCTTCAAGCTCGGCCGCTGGATCGACGTCGCGTACTGGCAGCTCGTGCTCTGACCTTCGCGAAAAATAGGGACATGCTGCTTTTCGTCGGACGCTGCGCGCGAATCTCGACGGTTCCACGAAAAGCAGCATGTCCCTATTTTTCGCCGTTACTTGCGACTCCGCGCGCGATTTGTTTATGCTGCCGGGGATGTCTCGCCGCTGAATAGAGAAGGTCGCACGATGAAAAACCGCTTCAACACGCTCGCGCTGCTCGGTTCGTTGCTGCTCCCATTGGTCCTCGCGTCTTGCGGCGGTGGCGGCGCAGCGACGGATGACGACTCGCCCGAGGCGGCAGCGTTCCACTATCGCGACGGCGTGATGCAGTCCATCTCGTGGAAGATGACGCGCATCGGCGGCATGGCGGCGGGCGACATCCCGGCCAACAACGAGCAGTTCACGAAGGACGCGCGCGATCTCGCGGCGCTCGCGGGCATGCTCCCGGAGGGCTTCATCCCGAACAGCATCGTCAAGGGCAGCATCGCGTTGCCGGAGATCTGGACGAACAATGCCGACTTCCTGGCGAAGGCGAAGCAGTTCCAGGACGCCGCGCAGGGTCTCGCGGATGCCGCCGCATCGGGCGGTGTCGAGGGCGGGAAGGGCATGGTCCAGGGCGTGCGCCAGACCTGCGGCGGTTGTCACCGCACGTACCGTCATCGCGATCAATAGGCCGGCTGCCGCGCGTCGCGGCTGACGTTTCTCGTGAGAGCGCCGCGCTTGCCGCGGCGCTTTCGTGTCCGACGCCGGGAGTGTCTGACACCGCAGGTGTCTGACACCGGGCCGGGCTCCTCGACTACTGAAGCGTGCCTTTGCGCTGGAACCCCGCGCGGTCGCCCGACTGCACGGTGAGCGCCATGCGCTCGGTATTGCGCAGCACGTTCAGAGGCACGTCGACGCCGGCGGCGCCAAGGCTCCAGACTCTGCGGAACATGTTGGCGAGACCGGCCACGGGCTCGTCGTCGATGCCGATGATCACGTCGCCGGGCCGCAGGCCCGCCTTGTCGGCCGGACAATTGCGATAGACGCCGACGACGGTGAGATCGCGCTGGTCGTCGTGCACGAGCATTCCGAGCCAGGGGCGCGGCGGCGTGAGGCGCCTGCCGTGCACGCACAGCTCGTCCACGATCGGCATGAGCAGATCGATCGGCACGAACATGTTCACGTCCGTGGCGGTGCCCTTCACGTCGAAACCTTGGATCACGAGCGAGCCCAAGCCGCAGAGGCGCCCGTCGTTGTCGAGCAGCGCGGCGCCCGACCAGCTCGCGTGCGCGGGCGACGTGAACAGCGCCTGATCGAGCACGTATTCCCAGCGGCCGGCGAATTCTTGCTTGGCGACGACGTAGCTCTCGATGACTTGCTCGGCACCGCCGCTGCTCATCACCGACACGGAATCGCCGACCGACAGCAGATCGGCGCTGCCGATCTCCATGCACGGGCCGTGCAGCGGCAGCGTGGGCTTCACGAGCGCGAAGCCGCTGTCGAAGTCGTAGCCGACGACGACGCCGGGCACGACGGTGGAGCGCGAGCCGATCCAGATTTGCTCGGCCTCGTGGACGACGTAGCCGATCGTGGCGATGAGGCCGTCTTGGCGGATCCGCACGCCGTGACCGGGGCGCTCGGTGCCGAGCAAGCCCGCGCTCATCGCGTCTTCCGGGATGTGGGCGGTGATCGACACCATTGCGTCGATCCCGGGAAGCTTCTCCGTTGTCAGTGCGCTCACGCGTTCAATGGTAGCAGCGTTCGGTGCGGGGCTCACTTTCGCCTCGGCGTTGTGCCAGCGTCAGCTGCACCTCGGTGGGCGGCGCTCGCACGTGGGTGCTCCTCTGCGGCACGCGACTTCGCCGGCCTTCGGCCGGTTCCCTCGCCACGGCGCGTTCGCCGAGGTCCGGCCCGCGGTCGTTCACTCGTGTCGCTCGTAGAGAAGTCAGTGCCGCCGCGGATCCGGATGCTCGCCTGCGGCTCGCCCCGGGCGCTGCGCGCCCGGCTCCGCGGCTCTCGGCGCTGTGGCTCGGCGGTCGCTACGGCCGCAGAGGAGCACCACGTGCGAACACCGCCCACCGAGGTGCAGCTGACGCGTTGAGGTTGTCGCGGGCGAAGTGGGGCGCGCGCCGAACGCTAGCGGTCTTCGAAGGGATAGGTGCCGGGCTCGGGGAGGAAGTTGTCGGTGAGGCCGTCGATCGCGGTGGTGCCCATGAGCCAGCGGGCTTCTTCGGCGCCGGCGCCGATGTGCGGGGTGGCGATGAAGTTCGGGAGGCGCAGGAGGTCGTCGTCGGTGGGCGGTTCGACGGCGAAGGCGTCGAAGGCGGCTGCGGCGATGCGGCGCGACCGCAGCGCTTCCTTCAGTGCGGTTTCGTCGACGATGCGGCCGCGGGCCGTGTTGATGAGGACGCAGTCGGGGCGGAGCTTGGCGAGCGTGTGGGCGTCGTAGAGGTTGCGGGTGAGCTTCGTGACCGTGAGGTGGATCGACAGCACTTCGGAGCGCGCGAGGAGCTCGTCGAAGCCCACGGCTTTCACTCCGTGGCGCGCGTAGAAGTCGGAGTAGTTCTTGATGTCGCAGGCGAGCACGGTGCAGTCGAACGGTTGAAGGAGCCTCACGAACTCCTTGCCGATCTCGCCGCAGCCGTGCACGCCGACCACGCGGCCGCTCAGGTGCCGGCCCATGCGCTGCAGCGGCCGCTCCGCGCGGCGCACCGCGGCGTTCAGCTCCACCACGTGGCGCAGCGCGGCGATCGCGAGGCACAGCGTGAGCTCGGCGACCGAGCGCTTGTTCACTCCGGGTGTCCAGCCGAGCCGCACGCCGCGGGCGCGCATCGCCGCCGGGTCGATCTTGTCGAGACCCACGCCGAGCTTGGAGATCACCTCGAGCTCCGGCAGCGCGGCGAGCGTGCGCTCGTTGATGGGCTCGAATGAGACGATCGCGGCGTCGTAGCCGCGCAGGTAGTCGATCGTTTCCTCCTCGCTGCGATAGTAGGGAACGCCCTCGGCGTTCACCTTGGCATCGGGATGACGCTCGCGCAGAAGCTTCACGAGCCCGGGGTGCTGGGCGAAGGAAATTGCGGGGACCGCGACGCGCTTCACAGCCATACGATGAGAGCCGCGCGCCGCTGAAAACGACGGCGCGCGAGCACGCATAACCTTAAGAAAAAAACAGACGAAAAGTATAACGGCGGCGCGGGTTAAGCGCGGAACGCTATGGCATACTTCTCTCGTCGTCGCGCCTCAGACCGACTGCAAAAAACGCTCGGCAGGGAAGCTGAGCTCACAACCTTCGGGATTCAGGGACACTCAATGAAAAACGCAGTGCTCATCGTCATTGCTTTTGCGCTCGGCGGCGGCGCTGTGTGGTATTTCATGCGTGACGATGCCGCGCCCACCACGGCGACGGCAGGGCGACCCGGCGGTTTTCCGGGGCAGGACGGAGGATCTGCGGGCGGCGCCGGCGGACGCCCGGGCGGCGCTGCTGGCGGTTTCGCACAACAGCAGTTGCCGCTCGTGGTCGTGTCGACGGTGAAGCGTGCGCCGATCTACGACGTCATCGAGGCGCTCGGCACCGCGCAAGCGAACGAGTCGGTCACGATCACCGCGAAGGTCACCGACACCGTACGGCGCGTGAACTTCCAAGACGGCGACTTCGCAAAAGCCGGCGACGTGCTCGTCGAGCTCACCAATCAAGAAGAAGAGGCGTCGCTCGCCGAGGCGCGCGCGAACCTCGACGACGCGGAGAACCAGCTGCGTCGGCAGCAAGAGATCCACGACAAGGGCTTGGGCTCGGCGTCGGAGTTCGATCTCGCGAAGTCGCGCGCGGCGGCGCAGCAGGCGCGGCTCAACACCGTGGTCGCTCGCTTGAAGGACCGCGTGATCACGGCGCCCTTCAGCGGGCTGCTCGGATTCCGCCAAGTGAGCCCCGGCACGATGGTGAGCGGGAACACCGCGATCACATCGATCGACGACATCAACACAATCAAGCTCGATTTCACGGTGCCCGAAACTTTCCTCGGCACGATGAACATCGGTGCGAAGGTGGTCGCGGAGAGCATCAGCTATCCCGACCGCAAGTTCGAAGGCATCGTGAAGTCCGTGGGCTCGCGTGTGGACCCCGTTACGCGTTCCGTCACGGTGCGCGCGCACGTGCCGAACCAGGATCACGCGCTGCGTCCCGGCATGCTGCTCACCGTGCAAGTGGTCACGGCCGAGCATCTGGCGCTCGTGGTGCCCGAGGGGGCGGTGTTCCAGGTGCAGAATCGCGCATATGTGTTCACGGCGGCCGATAACGTCGCCCATCAGACGCAGATCGAAGTCGCTGGCCGCCGCTTCGGCCTCGTCGAGGTAATGAGCGGTCTCAAGGAAGGCGACCTCATCGTCACCGAAGGCATCGTGAAGCTTCGAGAGGGCCAGAAGTTCCGCACCAACGACGCCGAGACGGCCGTCAGCGACCGGTCCGATTCGCCCGACGCGCTCAAGCCGAGCACGCGCAGCTAACGGTAGCGCGCGATGTGGCTATCCGATACATCGGTCAAGCGTCCGGTCTTCGCGACCGTTCTCAGCCTCATGCTCATCGCGCTCGGCGCGATGTCGTTCCGCGATCTCACCGTCCGTGAGAATCCCGACACCGTCTCGCCCACGGTGCAAGTGCAGGCGAGCTATCCGGGCGCGAACGCGGAGATCGTCGAGACTCGCGTCACTCAGGTAATCGAGGCGGAGCTCTCGGGCATCGAGGGCGTGAAGACGATCCGCTCGTCGAGCCGCGACGGCCAAGGGTCGATCACGGTCGAGTTCTATCTCAATCGCAAGCTCGACGAGGCCGCGAACGACGTCCGCGACCGCGTGTCACGCGTCGTCCGGCGGCTGCCGGCGGACGTCGACAACGTCAGCGTCCAGAAGGCGGACGCGGACAGCCAACCCATCATGTGGCTCACGCTCGCGGGCGAGGGCATGAACATGATGGACCTCACGGACTACATGAAGCGGTACCTGCTCGACCGCTTCGCCACGATCCCCGGCGTGTCGCAGATCAACGTCTTCGGCTCGGGCGGGCCGTCGATGCGCGTGTGGATCGACCGCATCGCGCTGTCGGCGCGCAATCTCACCGTCAGCGACATCGAGACGGCGCTGCAGCGCGAGAACATCGAGTTGCCCGCGGGCCGGCTGCAGTCGAAGGACCGCGACTTCCAGGTCCGCATCGGCCGCGCGTATCAGACCGCCGACGACTTCCGCGACCTCGTGCTCACGCAGGGCAAGGACGGGCACCTGGTCCGGCTCGGCGAGGTGGCCAAGGTCGAGGTCGCGCCGCGCGAGAGTAACCGCTGGTTCCGCACCAACGGCAAGACCACCACGGGCTTCGGCATCATCAAGCAGTCGACCGCGAACACCGTCGAGGTGCTCGACGCCGTGAAGCGCGAGGTCGAGCGCGTCAATCAGAATCTGCCGCAAGGCATGCAGCTGATCACGAGCGGCGACGATTCGCTCTACATCCGTGCGGCCATCGACGAGATCTACATCACGATCGGAATCACCACGGCGCTCGTGGGTTTCGTGATCTTCGTGTTCTTGGGCTCGATCCGCGCCACGTTGATCCCGCTCGTCACGATCCCGGTGTGCTTGATCGCCACGTTCTCCGTGCTCGCCGCGTTCGGTTTCTCGATCAACTTGATCACGCTGCTCGCGCTCGCGTTGTCGATCGGCCTCGTGGTCGACGACGCCATCGTGGTGCTCGAGAACGTGCACCGGCGCATCGAAGCCGGCGAAACGCCCTTGCTCGCGTCGTACAACGGCACCCGGCAGGTGTCGTTCGCAGTGATCGCCACCACCGTGGTGCTCGTGTCGGTGTTCGCGCCGGTGGCGTTCTTGAAGGACAACATCGGCCGCGTGTTTGCCGAGCTCGCGGTCACGATCGCGGCGGCGGTCACCTTCTCCGCGGTGCTGGCGCTGTCGCTGTCGCCGATGATGTGCTCGAAGCTGCTGCGCACGAACACCAAAGAGAGCAGGCTCACGCACACGCTCGACAAAGGGTTCGAGTGGTTATCGGGCCGCTATCAGCGTTTGTTGCGCTGGACGTTGCGGGCGTCGTGGGTGTCGGTAGCGGCCTGCTTCGCGATCGCGGCCGGCGCCTGGGGCCTCGTGCAAGTCTTGCCGCGCGAGTACGCGCCGCAGGAAGACCGCGGTCAGTTCAACGCGCAGATCCAGGCGCCCGAAGGCACGGGCTATGAACGGCTCATGCAGTCCGCGGCCAAGGTGGAGGCGCAGCTGCAGCCGTACTTCGACGATGGCACCGTGCAGCGCGGGGTGGTGAGCATCCCCGGCTTCAACGGCGGCAACGCCGGTAACGTCAACGTCACGCTCGTGCCGTGGGGCGAGCGCACGATCCGCACCGCCGACTTGCTCGCGGTCTTGAACAAGGGCTGGGAGGAGATCCCGGACTTGAGGATCACGGCGTTCATGGGCGGCAATCGCGGCGGCGGTGGCGGCGGCTCGCCGGTGCAGATCGTGCTCGGCGGCCCCAACTACGACGAGCTCGCGCGCTGGCGCGACATCCTCGTCGACCGCATGTCGCAGAACCCCGGCCTCACGCGCATCGACTCGGATCTGCGCGAGACGCAGCCGCAGGTGCTCGTGCGCGTCGACAGCGACCGCGCCGCGAGCTTGGGCGTGAGCTCGCGCGCGATCGGCTCCACGCTGCAAACGCTGATGAGCGAGCGGCAAGTAACCACCTACGTGGTCGACGGCGAGGAGTACGACGTGGTGCTCCAGGCACGTCAGGACCAGCGCGCCACCTACGCGGACTTGAGCAACATCTTCGTGCGGTCCGAGCGCAATCAAAGCCTGATCCCGCTTTCGAACCTCACGAAGCTCGAGGACATGGCGGGGCCGAGCCAGCTGAACCGCCACAACCGGATGCGCTCCGTGCAGATCAGCGCGAATCTGGTCGGCGACTACACGCTCGGCGAAGCGCTCGCGTACATCGAGAACCTGGTCCATACCGAGCTGCCCGGCACTGCGCAGATCGATTACCGCGGCGAGTCGCTCGATTACAAGGAAGCGTCCGGGGCGCTCTACTTCACGTTCGGCATCGCGCTGTTCGTGGTGTTCCTCGTGCTCGCCGCGCAGTTCGAAAGCTTCGTGCACCCGCTCGTGATCATGGTCACCGTGCCGCTCGCGGTCGCCGGCGGATTGCTCGGCCTCTGGGTCGGAGGCAAGACGCTCAACATCTACAGCCAGATCGGGTTGATCATGCTCGTGGGCATCGCCGCGAAGAACGGCGTGCTGATCGTGGAGTTCATCAACCAGCTTCGCGACAAGGGCATGGAGTTCCGCGAGGCCATCGTGGAAGCGTCGCGCATCCGCTTGCGGCCGGTCATCATGACCGCGTTCTCGGCGGTGATGGGCTCGGTGCCGCTGATCATCGCGCACGGCCCCGGCGCTCTCAGCCGTCAGGCGCTCGGCGTGGTGATCTTCTCCGGCGTGAGCTTGGCCACGCTGTTCACCTTGTTCATCGTGCCGGCGGTGTACAACCTCATGGCGCGCCGCACGGGCTCGCCGAACGCCGTCGCGCACAAGCTCCAGTCGATGCAGGCCGAGGCGGCCGCCACGCACTAAGCGGGCGGGCGCGGGATCCGCAGCTGGCTCCGAACGAACAGCGCGAGCACGAATAGCGCGCCGTTGCCGGCCGCGATCGCAAACTCCGTGCGCTGCATTGCGGCCGCGAGGCTGAAGAACGCCAGGGTGGCAATCGCGAGATAGGCGAACGGCTTGCGCCACAGCGCCCCGAGCGCGAGCAGCACGCACAGCGCGCATGCGGCCGTACCGAGCCACGTGACGCCGAGCGTGAGCAAGCTGGCTGCGGCTGCGGCCGCGAGCAGCGCCGCAAGCGCCCAGTTCGCCGCCCGCGCGACGCCCGTGACGAGCTGCGGTGCGGTCATCGGCGCGCGGCCCCCGAGTCACGCATCCGTGGTCTCCGCGATCACCACGCGCTTTTCCTCGGCCGGCTCCCCGTCGGGATAGTGATACCAGTCCTCGTGCGGCGACATCGCATGGCACTCGAGGCACGCCGTGTATTGCCAGCGATGGCCGCAGCCGGGGCAGAGCGCGCGCGTCCAGAACGTGTTCCACACGGTGCCGCAGCCCGGCATGCACTGCCAGCGGTCCTGGGGGCCCGGCCGCCAGGAGCAACGCGGACAGTGGATTTCCGCCTCGCCTTTCATCGTGGGGTTTCTGTCTTCGCCTCTGCCCGGCGCTACCCTATCACGCGCGATGCGCCAGAGCGTCCACCACGGTTTGCCGTGCCCCAACGCGGACCGCGGCCGATGCTCCGGTTTCACCCGTCTTCGTCGGCGACCGGATTTTGCAGCGTGCCGATGCCGGGCACGTGCACCTCGACGACGTCGCCCGGCTTCAGGTACTTCGGCGGGTCGAAGCGCGCGCCTGCGCCCGTGGGCGTGCCGGTGAGGATCAAGTCGCCCGGCGTCAGCCGCATGAAGCTCGACAGATACGCGACGAGCCGCGCGAACGAGAAGATCAGGTTCGCCGTGGTGTCGTCCTGCCGCACCTCGCCGTTCACGCGGGTCGTGAGGTGCAGCTCGCCGCCGTCGCGCGCGAATTCGTCGGCGGTTACGAGCCATGGACCCAGGCTGCCGGACCGCTCGAAGTTTTTCCCCGGCGTCACGTTGAATTTCGAGTGCCGGAGCCAGTCGCGCACCGTGCCCTCGTTCGCGAGCGTGAGCCCGGCCACGTGGCTCCAGGCGTCGGCTTCCGCGATGCGCCGTCCGGGCTTGCCGATCACGAGCACGATCTCGCCTTCGTAGTCGAGCTGCTCCGACTCGGGCGGCCGCCACAGCGTCTCGCCGTGACCCACGAGGCTGCCCGGTGTGCGCATGAACACGCTCGGGTGCTTCGGCGCCTCAGCGCCGTCCTTGTATTCCTCGTTGCGATTGCCGTAGTTGATGCCGATGCAGACGATCTTCTCGGCGTCGGGCACCGTGGGGAGATACGCGATCTCGTCGAGCGCGACGCTCGCTTCGCGCGCGGCGCCGAGCTCGAGCGCGCGCGGCAGCGCGCCGGCGCGCAATACGGCGCCGAGAGAGGTGAGGCCGCGGCCGAGCAGCTTGCCGACGTCGACGATGCCGTCGTCCTTGATCGCGCCGAAGCTCGTGTAGTCGCCGCTGCGGAAGCTGACGAAGCGCATGTTGCGCGAACGCTCAGCGCGCGGCGGTCTTGCGGCGGGGTGCCGCGGCGGCTCGCATCTTCGCGCCGCTGTCGCCGAGCTTCGCGCGCTCGAGCACCCCGTCGAGCTTCGCCGCGAGCTCCGCGGTGGCCGGCACCATCGGCAGCCGGTGCTCGTTCGCCGCGAGCAGCCCGAGCTTCTTCATCATGTACTTCATCGGGATCGGGTTGGTGTCGTAGAACACCGCCTTGTTGATCTCGAGCAGCTGGTCGTGCAGCGCCCGCGCCGTGCCGAAGTCGCCGGCGTCGACCGCGTCGCACATCTGCGCGAGCACGCCGGGCCGCAAGTTGCCGACCGCGTTCATGAGGCCGCACGCGCCGACCGCCATCATCGGGAAGCTGAGCTCCTCGAGGCCGACGAACACCTTGAAGTTGTTGCCGAACTCGTGGAGACATTCCGACACGAAGCCCAAGTCGTTCACCGCGTGCTTGATGCCGACGAAAGTCGGCGACTTGTCCTTGCACGCCTTCAGCGTGTCGAGCGTGACGCTCACCGCGGTGCGGCCCGGGATGTGATAGATCATCCACGGCACGTCGTGGCCGGCGACGAGCTCGAGGTAGTACGCCACGAGGCCGCGTTGCGGCGGCTTGATGTAGTAGGGCGTGACGATCAGCAGCGAGTCGGCGCCGGCGGCGACCGCGTGCTCGGTGAGCACGCGGCTCTCGGCGAGCGACTGCGAGCCCGTGGCCGCCACCACCGGCACGCGGCCGTTCGTGACCTCGATCGCGAGCGTGACGAGCCGGTTGCGCTCGTCCGTGGTGAGAGTGGACGGCTCGGACGTCGTGCCGTTCACGAGGATGCCGTGCGAGCCTTCCTCGATCTGGAAATCAACGAGCGCGGCGTACGCGTCGTAGTCCACCTCGCCGCGCTTGAACGGCGTGATCAGCGGCGGGATCGAGCCGCGCAGCTTGGCAAGATCGTGCCTCGTGGTGCCGCCGCCGGCCGCGCGCTTCCGTGCGGGGCGGACTTTTTCTTCTCTTCTCGCCATTCGAGACCTCGTGGCAGCGTGTTCGTCCGGCGAAATTGACAGCCGTCGAAGGCGTCATTTACCGTGTCTGACCGGCCTCGAAGTCTACGTCATGCCGCGACGGTATTCACCTTGCCGCACCTGATCGTCGAGTACTCTGCGAACGTCGAAAAGCTCATCGCCCTCGACGAGCTGCTCGACAAACTACACGCGTGCGCGCTCGAGACGGGTGTGTTCCCGCTCGGCGGCTTGCGCGTGCGCGCGCACAAGACCGAGCACTACCGCGTCGCCGACAAGTCGCCGGACAACGGCTTCGTGCACGTCACCGGCCTCATCGGCCACGGCCGCCCGCTCGACGTTCAACAGCGCGCGGGCGAGCGTCT
>DASUFK010000107.1:0-2896 GCA_036274615.1 Gammaproteobacteria bacterium
CCCGAACGGCTTCACGTTCACGGGCATGAGCTCGTTCATCGTCTACGACGCGCGGGCGCGGTACGAGAGCCGCAGGTGGTCGGCGTCGGTGGGCATCGACAACCTCGGCAACGAGGAGTACTGGGCGTTCCATCCGTACACACGGCGGATGCTGATGGCCGACATCGGCTTCCGCCTCTGACGAAATGGGGACAGATTACTTCCCGGCGTGGGAGGGACGGCGACGAGCCGGAAAATAGGGACATGTTACTTTTTCGCCGGCACGGCTTCGGGGTCTTCGCAGGGCGTGGTCGGCGAAAAAGTAACACGTCCCTATTTTCCGGCGCACTTGGCAAGGGCCGCGCGCCGAAAAAGTGACCAGTCCCCATTTCCCGGCGGGGGTGCGAGAATGGGCCGGATGAGCGAGCGGGTCGACAGCGCGATGGTCGGCGGAGACGCGGGCGCGAGCGGCGCGCTGCGTCTCCTGTTCTGGCTGCGCTGGGGCGCGGTGATCGCGCAGTCCGGCGTCATCGTCTTCGTGGACCGGATCCTCGCGAGCCCGGTGCCGCTCAAGCCGCTCGTGCTCACGATCGCGGCGCTCGCGCTGTGGAACGCGCTCAGCTACCGCGCCGTGTACGCGAAGCGCACGGTGCAATACGCCGAGGTCGTGCTGAATCTCGTCGTGGACATCGTGGCGTTCACCACGATCCTCTACTTCACCGGCGGCCCCACCAACCCGTTCGTATCGATCTACCTCGTGCCGATCTCGCTCGCGGCCGCGTCGCTGCCGGCCATCTACGCGTGGCTGATCGGCGGGATCTGCGGCTTCGGCTACTCGCTGCTGTGGTGGCGGCACGTGCCGCTGCCGTCGGTGGACACGCGCTTCGGCGGCGACTTCGACCTGCACGTGGCCGGTATGTGGGTGAACTTCCTGATCGCCGCCGCGCTCATCGTGTTCTTCGTGGGCCGCATGGCGGCGCTCGTCAGGCGCCGGGACCAGGAGCTCGCGGCGATGCGCGAGACCGCGCTGCGCGACCAGCAGATCGTGGAGCTCGGCACCCTCGCGGCCGGCACCGCGCACGAGCTCAACACGCCGCTGTCCACGCTCGCGATCCTGGTCGAGGAGCTCGACGACACCGCCACCGATCCCGCGCAGAAGGAACGGCTGCGCGTGATGATGGAGGAGATCGAGACGATCAACGACCGCTTGAACGGCATCGCCGGCCGCGTGGGCGCGCAGCGCAGCGAAGGCGCGCAACAAGTGGGCCTGCGCGCGTTCCTCGACGACTTGATCGCGCACTGGTCCGCGGTGCATCCCGACATCGATCTCGGCGTGACGTTCGACTTGCCGGCCGACGACACGCCGATCGTCGCCGAGGCCACGATCGGCCAGGCGATCCGCAACGTGCTCGACAACGCCGCGCACGCGAGCCGTGCGAACGGCCGCAACCGCGTCGACGTGCGCGTGCGCCGCGAAGGCACGAAGCTCGAGATCGACGTGGTCGACGACGGCGCCGGCCTCGACCCGGCCCTGCGCGACGAGATCGGGCTCAAGATCGTCTCCACCAAGGACCGCGGGCTCGGCATCGGCATCCTGCTGTCGCGCGCCGCGCTCCAGCGCTTCGGCGGCGGCCTCGAGCTCGAGAGCCGCCCGCTCGGCGGCGTGGAGGCCCACATCCGTCTACCGCTCGACGAGCTCATCGCCGATGCCCGCTGACGCCTCGCCCTCCGTGCTCGTGATCGACGACGACCGGCGGTTCGCCGAGACGCTCGCGCAGGCGTTGCAGCGCCGCGGCTGGAACGCGGCCGTGGCGCACACGGTGGACACCGCGCTCGCGGCGGCGCGCGCCCACCGCCCGAACGCGGCGATCGTGGACTTGAAGCTCGCGGCCGAGGACGGCCTCACGCTCGTGGAGCCGCTGCGCGCCTGCGACGCGAATATGCGCATCGTGGTGCTCACGGGCTACGCGAGCATCGCCACCGCCGTGAAGGCCATCAAGCTCGGTGCCGACGACTACCTCGCAAAGCCCGTCACCGCGAGCGCCGTGGCCGACGCGCTGCTGCGCGACGAGCCCGCCGCGCTGCCCGTGGAAGCAGCCGAGCCGATGTCGCCGCGGCGGCTCGAGTGGGAGCACATCCAGCGCGTGCTCGCGGAGCACGCGGGCAACATCTCGGAGACGGCGCGCGCGCTCAAGATGCACCGGCGCACGCTGCAACGAAAGCTGTCGAAGCGGCCGTTACAAAGCTGACGCCGCGCCCCGGGGGGAACGACCATGCGAACCAACGGATTCAGAGCAGCCCTGTTCACGATCGCGGCCGCGGCCGCCTCCGTCGCCGCCGCCGCGGACGACGACGCCGACGTGATCGGCTATCCCACCATCGACGCCGCGCTCGCCGCGCTGCGCAAGGACCCGCACGCGAGCTTCGAGACCCAGCACGGCTGGACCGTGGTCGCGAGCCGCGAAGGCGCCGATCCCGTGCAGTGGTTCTTCACGCCGGAGGGCCATCCGGCGCATCCGTCGGTGGTGAAGCGCACGGCGCTCGAGGAGCGCGGCTCAGGGTTCATCGAGCTCGCCACGCTCTGCGGCGGTCCGCAGGCCGAGTGCGCGCGGCTCCTCGACGACTTCCGCCAGATCGCGCAAGACGCCGCGCGCGCCGCGCAGCCGCAGCGCGTGACGCTCGACGTCGGCATCGCCCTCAACAATCACGATCGCGTGCACGTACGCCGCATGGACGCCGAGGAAGGCAAGGCGGCCGAGATCCGCATGGACGATCAGCTCAAGATCGTGATCGTGCCCACCCTCGACGAGCGCCGCGACGTCACGCTCTGGACGGCCGTGTACGAGTTCGCCGACGGCGACTACCGGCTGCTCGGCGTGCCCACGCTCGCGCGGCCGCACGACGGCGTCGCCGACGT
>DASUFK010000108.1:0-24606 GCA_036274615.1 Gammaproteobacteria bacterium
GCGATTGATGAGAAACGATCGCCTGCCGCGCATCAGCGTCCACATCGGCTCCGAGATCGCCCAGTGGCCGTTCCATTCCTTGGTGAGCCCGTGCGACCACAGGCCGATCGAGTGGCTCATCACGCCGCCGGGCTTGAGCCATTGGTAGAGCGCGCGGTACGCGTGCTCGAGATCGTCGACGTGCTCGAGCACCGATTGCGAGACCACGAGGTCGACGGAGTCTGCCTCTATCACCGCGGCGTCGTCCCACGGGGTGCGGTACTCGATGACGATCGATCCGGACCGCCCCGTGCTGTCCGTCAACGCTTTGCGGATCTCCGCGAGCCGCGCGGGCGACATGCTGCGCGCGAGCCTGTCGTCCGTGAGCACCTCGGTGGGAAACAGCTCGCCGCCGCGCGAATACGCGAAGTCGGGAAAGCCCTTCTCGGGCCGCGGCGTGCGCTTCCTCAACAAGTCGACGAGCGCGTCGAGCACCGCCAAGTTCTTCTTCCGCTCGGTATAGGCGAGGAGATCGAGGGCATAGTACTTGTCGGCGCCGCAGAGCAGGGCGCCGAGACCGATGCCGAGCGTGTCGCCCGGCCCGAGCTCCGCCACCACGGCCGGTGCGGTGTCGAGGCCATTGGCGGCGAGCAAGCTCAAGTGCTTGAGCCAGACCCCGTAGTAATAGGACGGCGCCGACGTAGGTCCCGGAGGAGGTTTTGGAAACAAGTCCACCGCGCCCGGCACGAAGGTCAAGGCGCCTTTCACCAAAGAACGAATGCGCATGGGTTGTTTCCTGATTTCGGTCGGATGCTTCGACGGCCGGATGTGCAGGAAACGTTCCAACGGGCTGTTCGCGAACAGCCGCCGCTCGAGCCGCGTCTCGCGCCATCGTCTCTCATTTGCGACGGGCGCTTGCCGTGGCGGAATTGCAATCGCATTCCAAAGTTTGGCGATCGTCGCTCGAGACGAGCCCGTCGAGTGCGAAGCGACCGGGTTACGCGGCGGCGGTGTCGTCCGCGGGTGTGCCGACCGTCTTTCGGTAGCGCCAGAACGCCGGCAACAGCGGCACGCAGGCGGCGACGCACGCGGCGCAGATCACGCCGCCCGAGATGATCGAGCGCGCAAGCCCGAATCGCTCCGCGGCGAAACCGGCGCGCGCGTTGCCGAGCAGCGGTCCGGTCATGTACGACAGCTGCTCGATCGCGGCCATGCGGCCCCGCAGCGTCGGCGGAATCGTCTCGTTCCAGATCGTCATGCGGAACAGGCCGCTGACCATGTCCGCGCCGCCCGCGACCACGAGGCAGGCGACCGCGGCCGGTAACGTCGTTGCGAAGCCGAGCGCCGCCACGCCCAGGCCCCAGACGCCGGCGGCTATGATCACGGCCGCGCCCTGGCGGCGAACGTCCGCGGTCCACTTGCTGAACAGCGTGACGAGCAGCGCGCCCACGCTCATCGCGGAGTACAGATAGCCCACGTCGGCGGAGCCGCCCCATTGCTCGGCGAGCGCCGGGAACACGGCGAGCGGCATCGCGAACGTCATCGCTACGATGTCGACGACATAGGTACCGATGAGCTCGGGCCGCCGCCCCGCATAAGCGAGCCCCTCGGCGATGCTCGCGAGGCCCAGCGGCTTGGCGTCCGACGCCGGCGGCATCGAGCGGATCGCCGCGAGCGCCGCGAGCGAGCCCGCGAACGTCGCCGCCTCCACGGCAAAGGTCGCCGGTAGACCGAGCGCCGCGATGCACGTGCCGGCGAGCGCCGGCGCGGCGATGCTCGCCGTGGTTCCCCGCAGCGCCGTGAGCGCCGACACCGCGGCAAGCTCCTCCTTTGCCACGAGCTTCTGCGTGAGGGCCTCGAGCGCCGGCCTATGAAAGCCGTTCACCGCGGAGATGAACGCCGCGATCGCGAACAGCGCCGGCACGCTCGGCCGCGCCAGCAGCGAGTTCGCCACCAGTGCCAGCGACCCCGCGCACATCAGAGCCTCGCACACGAGCAGCAGACGGCGCCTGTCGATCGCATCCGCGAGCGCGCCGCCCCAGAGCGCGGCCGCCGCGAGCGGCACGAGCTGCACCGCGCTCAGCAGGCCGACGGCCGCCGACGACTTCGTGATCTCGTAGATCTGCACCGGCAGCGCGACGTAGGTGAAGAAGCCTCCGAAGGTGCTCACGAGCTGGCCCACGAACACCAGGCGAAAGTCGCGGTGGCGTTTGAGGGGTGAGAGGTCGAGCAGCACGGAGCGCGAGCGGCGTGCGCGGGCTAACGGGCTTCGCCGCGCTTCTTCGGCGCTTTCGGTGCGGCCGGCGCCGCGACCACCTCGTCATAGCCCGACACGAGCTTGAACGCCCGCACGAGGCCGTCCACGAACGACGCCTGGCCCATGAAGATGGGGCCGGGCCGGTTGATGATCGTGTTGTTGACCGTGCCGAGCACCAACTGCACGGCGAAACGCACGTTCGTCTGCTCGGATTGGGTCAGCGGCCGCTGCGCGCGCGCGCTCACTCGCGCGATGAACGCGTCCTGGAGCTCGTGGCTCATGCCGCGTATCGGCTCCCAGAACTCCGCGTCGCCGATGCTGCGGATCAGCGCGGCACGCCAGAAACGCCTGCGCGTCCAGAAGTAGCGCACCGTCTCCTGGATGATCTCGCGTACCAGCGACTCATCCGGCTCGGTGGCGAACTGACGCGCCCGCACGGCCCTGCGCTGCTCCATGTGGCGCACGAGCATCGCGTCGAACAGCTCGTCCTTGCTCTCGAAGCGTGCGTAGAAGGCTCCCACCGAGTAGCCGGCCTTGCGAGCGAGCTCGGCGATCGAGATTTCGCTGAGCTCGCGTTGCTCGAGCATGGCGAAGCAGGTCTCGATCAGGGCGTCGTAGGTCTTCTGACTGCGCTTTTGCTTGATTCTCTTGCCGGACGCGATCGCAGCGCTCATGTGACGACTCGATAAGGGTGGCCGGCGGACCGATGCTCGCATCGGCCGCCGCCCGCAACTTCGCACAGAATCGCCGCCAAGGCGAGTGCTAGTGGGCCTCGGTGCGCTCGAGCTCCCGCGAGATCCGCCGATCGGGGATGAACCACATGAGCGTCACGCACGCGTAGCACACCGGCCCGGCCCACTTGATCCACAACGACGCCACGATCCCGATGACATACACGGCCGGCGACAAGATGCCCTTCCAGTCGCGGCCCACGGCGCGTTTGAGCAACGAGGCGTTGCCTTGCGAGGCAATGATCGTGTGTTGCAGCACCCAGTACGCGATCGCCGCGAGCAGCAGCACCGCTCCGTACAACGCCGACGGCAGCCGGTCGAAGTGGTTTTCGCCCATCCACCCGGTGGCGAACGGGAACAACGACAGCCAGAACAACAGGTGCATGTTGGCCCAGAGGATCGACCCGTTCACGCGCGCGCACGCGTGCAGCATGTGGTGGTGATTGTTCCAATAGATGCCCACGACCACGAAGCTCAGCACGTAGCTGAGAAACATGGGCCAGAGCGGCGCGAGCGCCGCGAGGTCTTCGCCGTGCGGCACTTTGAGCTCGAGCACCATGATCGTGATGATGATCGCGAACACGCCGTCGCTGAACGCCTCGAGCCGAGTCTTACCCACCGCGCCGCTCCAACACCAGCCGGAACGCTCGCCGCGCGCCGGTTCGGTACGTCGAGAATCCGCGGCGGTCCAGCGTGAGCACGTCATCTATCTCCAGCGCTTCGGCCAGCAACACCAAGCTCGCGTCCGCGTAATCCATCGGCGTGTCGACGTAGCGTTCCATGAGCTTCGCGGCTGCCCGAAGCTCGGCGGGCTGGGCTACATCGTAAACGCGCGTGCCGCTCGCCGCGACGAACTCGGCGAGGAGCCCCGGCCCGCCCGCGACGCCCGAGAGGAAGTACATCGCTTCCGTGATCACTGCGCCCGAGGTTACCAGCGAGCCTGAAAATGCGTCGACGAAGCCTGCTACCTCCAGGTGCCGCCGATCGGCTGCATCGAGGTACGCCACGAGCGGTCCCGTGTCGAGCAGCCAGACGCTCACGAGCGCCAGTTCCGCTCCCTGATCTCGCGCTGCCAGGCGCCCGTGGGCTCGGCGATGCGAAGAGTGCCGCGCAGTTTGCCCACGCGTTCGGCCATCGGACGCTCGATGAGGCTCTGCTCGAGGATCTCCCGAACGACGTCCGACACCGTCTTGTGCTCGGCTTTCGCCCGCTTTGCGAGCGCATCGCGAAGAGGCTTGTCCGTCCTCACGGTGATTGTCGTAGTACTCATGTCATACAGCGTAAGACAGCAGGTGGCCCGCGGCAAGCTCCATGGATGGTCGAATCGACCGTTTTTGTCGGCACGTCGGTCGGCTCGTCAAACGCGGCTCGCCCCGATAGCATTGACGCGCTAAACGTTTTCGGGGGGTGTCATGAAGCGCAGAGACGTCGTGTTGTCGGCGTCGTCGTTGACGACCATTCGCTGGTTCGCGGGCGCGGCGCTCGCAGCGCTGTTGCCGGACCTCGCAACCGCGCAGAGCACGGCGCGCGCGGTCGACGACGCGGCATTGATCGGCGCCCCGCGCGCCGCCGACGAGTGGCTCACGATCGGCCGCGACTACGCGGAAACGCGCTTCAGTCCGCTGCGCTCGATCGACAGCACGAACGTGGCGCGGCTCGGGCTGGCTTGGGACTACGACACGGGCTCGCTGCGCGGCCTCGAGGCGACTCCGCTCGTTTCGAACGGGGTGCTGTACGCGTCCACGCCGTGGAGCAACGTGTTCGCGCTCGACGCGCGCACCGGCAGGGAGCTCTGGCGCTGGGATGCGCAGGCCGATCGCGTGCGCGGCGCGCGCGCCTGCTGCGACGTCGTGAATCGCGGCGTGGCGCTCTACGACGGCAAGGTCTACGTCGGCGTGGTGGACGGCCGGCTCGTGGCGCTCGACGCGGCCACCGGCAAGCCCGTGTGGGACGTGCAGACCACGCCCGTCGACGAGCCGTACACGATCACCGGCGCGCCGCGCGTCGTCGACGGCAAGGTCGTCATCGGCAACGGCGGCGCCGAGCTCGGCGTGCGCGGCTTCGTGTCGGCCTACGACCCGAAGACCGGCAGGCTCGTCTGGCGGTTCTACATCGTGCCCGGCGACCCGTCGAAGCCGTTCGAGTCGAAGGCGCTCGAGGCGGCCGCGAAGACCTGGACAGGGGAGTGGTGGAAGTACGGCGGCGGCGGCACCGCGTGGGACTCGTTCGCCTACGACGCCGACGCCAAGCTGCTGTACGTCGGCACCGGCAACGGTTCTCCGTGGGACCAGTCCATCCGCAGCCCGGGCGGCGGCGATAATCTCTATTTGTCCTCGATCCTCGCCCTCGACGCCGCCACCGGCGAGCTCAAGTGGCACTACCAGACCACGCCGGGCGAGAACTGGGACTACACGGCGGTGCAGCAGCTCACTTTGACAACGCTCACGATCGGCGGCCGCGAGCGCAAGGTCGTCATGCAGGCGCCGAAGAACGGCTTCTTCTACGTGCTCGACCGGCTCACCGGCGAGCTCTTGTCCGCGCAGCCGTACGCGCAGGTCACGTGGGCCACCGGCGTGGACCTTACGACCGGGCGGCCGATCGAGACGAAGCAGGCGCGCTACGGCAACGCGCGCACCACGCTGCAGCCGGGCCCCGGCGGGGCGCACAACTGGCAGCCGATGTCGTTCAACCCGGCCACGGGGCTCGTCTACCTCCCGGCCGTGGAGAGCAACTTCGTCTACGTCCGCGACCCGCAATTCCTCTATCGGCCGCGCGCATGGAACCTGGGCGTCGACCTCGCGGCGGCGTTCGGCATTCCGAACGGCACGCCGGCGCGCGCCGAGGCGGACTACTCGCCCGGCGGCGGCCAGCCGGCCGGCGCGCCGAGCTCGTTGCTCGCGTGGGACCCGGTCGCGGCCAAGCCGCGCTGGCGCGTGCCGTATCCGAGCGCCACGGGCGGCGGCACGCTCACCACGGCCGGCAACCTCGTGTTCCAGGGCGTGAGCGACGGGAGGCTCGTCGCTTACAGCGCCGACAAGGGCGAGAAGCTCTGGGAGGCGCAGCTCGGCAACGGCGTGATGGCCGCGCCGAGCACTTACTCGCTCGACGGCAAGCAATACGTGTCGGTGCTCGTGGGCTGGGGCGGCGCGTCCGGTCTCTACGCCGGCAATCCCACCGGTCAGTACAAGGCCACCGGCCGGCTGTTCACGTTCGTGCTCGACGGCCGGGCGCCGCTCGCGCCCATCCGCGGGATCGCGAAGCCGACGCTCACGGCCGTGCCGTTCGAAACGACCGAGGCGGAGCTCGCGCAGGGCGCGCTCGTCTTCGGCCGGCGCTGCGCGATGTGCCACGGTATCAACGCCACGAGCGCCGGCGCGATCGCGGACCTGCGCTACGCCTCGCCGCAAACCTACGAGGCGTTCGACACCATCGTGCGTCAGGGCGCGTACCAGGGCCTCGGCATGCCGCGCTTCGACTTCCTCACCGAGGCCGACGTCCGCGCCGTCAAGGCGTTCGTGCTCACCCAGCGTGCGGCCTTGCAGAAATAGGGACGGGTTACTTTTTCGCCACACGGCGCCGTCGCCGGGTCGTCGCGAGTTCGATAGAATCGAAGCGGATTCTCGACGGCGGTGGGCGATGGAGCGCGTTCCACTTCTCGTTGCGGCGGTCGTTCTGCTCGGGGCGTGCACGGCCCAAGGCCCCACTCGACCCTCGCTCACCGATCGGGAGCTCCTCGCGGGCACGCCGTTCGGCGCGAACGTCGATCCCGCGCCGCCGATCGCCGCCGCGCAAGCCACCGGCCTCGACGACGACATGCGCGCGTTCGTCGCCGCGAGCATCGGCTCGGCCGTCGATCCCCGCGTGAAGCTGCGCCGGCTGCTCGACGCCATGAGGCGCGACGGGTTGTTCGCGCTCGTCTACTCCGGCGTCGAGACGCGCACGGCGCAAGAGACGTTCCGCGAGCGGCGCGGCAACTGCCTGTCGTTCACCATGATGTTCGTGGCCCTCGCGCGCGAGGCCGGGCTCGACGTGAAGTATCAGCTCGTGGACGTGCCGCCCACGTGGAGCGCCGAGACGGAGGTGATCGTCGTCCGCAATCACGTGAACGCCGTGGTGAAGACCGGCTTCGACAGCTCGGCCGTGGTCGACTTCAACCTGTTCGACGCCAAGACCGGCTACTCGCGCCGCGACGTCAGCGACGACTACGTGCTCGGGCTGTTCTACTCGAACGTGGGCGCCGAGGCGCTCATCGACAAGGAGTACGAGCTCGGGTTCCGCCACCTGCGAGAGTCCGCGAGGGTCGCGCCTCGGGCCGTGGCCGCGTGGGTGAACCTCGGCGCGCTCTACTCGCGGCAAGGCGCGTCCGACTACGCCGAGGCGGCGTATCTGCGCGCGCTCGCGATCGAGCCGGGTAATCGGTCGGCGCTCAACAATCTTGCGCGTCTGTACACGGCGCGGGGCGACACGGCGCTCGCGGAGCTCTACACGCAGCGCGTGCGCCGCTATCAAGACGCCAATCCTTACTATCACTATTCGCTCGCGCGCGACGCGTACGTGAACGGCCGGCTCGACGAGGCCTTGGACGAGATTCGCCGCGCGCTACGGCTGAAGCGGGACGACCACGAGTTCTACTTGTTGCAAGGCCGCGCGCTCCTCGGCGCGAACCGCGCGGACGCGGCGCAGGACGCGTTCGATCGCGGCCGCGCGTACGCCGAGCCGAGCATCACGCGGGCCGAGTACGATGCGCAGGTTCTGGCGCTCGCCCATCCGGGCGACGCGCATGCCGAAGACACACGGGAGCAGACCGCGAACGCCGGCCGCTAGCCCGGCGGAGCTCTCGGCGAGCCCGTCATTCGTAACGCAACGTGACCATCGGGTCGAGCCGCGTCGCGCGGCGGGCCGCCCACGCCGCAGTCGCGACCGCCACGCCGAGCACGAACAGCACGGCACCGAGCAAGCCCGCCGGATCGAGCGGGCTCACCCCGAACAGCACGCCCGAGAGCACGCCCGACGCGGCGACTGCCGCCGCGGCTCCGAGCGTCGCCCCCACGGCCACCGGCCGCAGAGTACGTCGCAGGACCATGCCGAGCACCGACGCGCGTCCTGCGCCGAGCGCGACGCGGATGCCGATCTCGCGGAACCGGCGGCCTACGAAATAGGCCACCACGCCGTAGATCCCGACCGCGGCGAGCGCGAGAGCGAGCCCGGCGAGCGTCGCGGCGAGGACCGAGACGAGCCCCGAGATCGACCGCCAGCGATCGAGGTTTGCCGCGAGCGGGTAGACGGGAGCGGGCAGGCTCGGATCCAGGTTGCGCACGACGCCGCGGAGCGCCGCGGCCGTTGCCGCGAAATCCATGCGGCTCCGCACGACCAGCTTGTCGGCCACGCGCGTCGCCCGGTATACGTAGTAGGGCTCGATCTGCCCGAGCGTCACCACCTGCGCGTCCTTCACCACGCCGACCACGCGTTGCTCGACGTCTTGGTCGCGGCCCACGCGCTGCAGCAACGTTCGGCCGATGGGATCGGCGCTGCCCCAGAGATTGCGCGCCGTCGATTCGCTCACGATCGCAACCGGCTCGCCGGCGTCCGCAGCCGTGAAGGCGCGACCCCGCACGATCGGCAGGCCGACGGCGGCGAAGTAGTCCGGCCCGACCGCATTGGGTGTGGCGAACCGCGTTGCGGCCGGCGGGTCGCCGGGCAGCCGAATCGGCGCGCTCCCGCTGTCGTCGCCGAGCGGCTCGCGCGCCGCGTAAGCCGCCGCCTCGACGCCCGGCAGCGCGCGCACGTCGTCGACCAGCCGCTGCCAGAAGGCGGCGTCGCCGTCGTGCCCGGTGTCGTCGACGTAGTCGTAGGAAAGCACCGTGACGGCGCCGTAGTCGTAGCCGGGGTCGACGGTGTGCGCCGAGTACAAGCCGCGCAACAGCAGGCCGGCACCGGCCATCAGCAACATGCACAGGGCGACCTGGGTTCCCACGAGCGTCGCTTGCAGCCGGCTGCCGCGGCCGCCGGCGCCCGACGAGTCCTGCTTCATCACCGAGTGCAGGTCCGGCTTCGACGCTTGCAGCGCGGGCGCGAGCCCGAACACGAGCCCGGTGCCCACCGTCAGTGCCAACGTGAGTGCGAGCACGCGCACGTCGGGGCTCATGTCGAGGCCGAGCATGGGCAGGCCCGCCGGCATGATCGTGGGGAGCGCCACCGAGAACAGCCCCGCGAACGACCAGATCGCGAGCATCGATCCGAGCGCGCCGCCCGCGATCGAGAGCAGCGTGCTTTCGATGAGCAGCTCGCGAACGATGCGCGTGCGGCTCGCACCGAGCGCGAGCCGCACGGCGATTTCCTTGCTCTTCGACGTGCCGCGCGCGAGGAGGAGATTCGCCACGTTCGCGCACGCGATCAGCAGGATCAGGCCGAACGCCGCCATCACCACCGCGCCGGCGCCCGCGGCCGCGGGCCGAACGAACGGCGGCACCGTGAGCGGCTTGGCCTGCTCGATCTCGAGCTTGGTGGCCCGGCCGGGTTGTTGCGCGTCGATTTGCGCGGCGATCACCGCCAGCTCGGCGCGAACCTCTGCGAGGCCCGCGCCGGCGTTGCGGCGGCCCACGACGAACAGCCAGCTCGTCTGGTCGTCGTCGTAACGGCGCTCGCTCGGCGCGAGAAACCGCTCCGCCGAGACCGGCGCGAAGAAGCCGGCGCGGTACATGCCGGAGTAGACTCGCGGCGGCGCCACCCCCACGACGGTGAAGAGCTGCCGGTTGAGCTCCACCGTGCGCCCCACGATGCCGGGGTCCGCCGCGAACGCGCTCGTCCAGAGGTCGTGCCCGAGCACCACGACCGGCGCGGCGCCGCCGTCACAGTCCGCATCGACGAAATTTCGCCCGACGACGGGCGTCTCGGCGAGCACGTCGAAATAGCCGCAGGTCACGAGCAACCCGTTCGTGGGCGTTGGAGACTCGCCGCCGAGCATCGCGCTCGTGGGGTCGGAGTAGCCCATGATCGCCGACAGCGTGCGCGAGCGATCGCGATAGGCTCGGTGCTCCGCCGTCGAGAACAGCCCCCATTGCACGGGGCCCTTTCGATCGGGCACGCCTTGCACGGTCTGGCGGATCGACACGAGCTCGTGCGCGTCGGGCGCCGGCAGGTCGCGAAACAGCACGCCGTTGATGATGGAGAAGATGCCCGTGTTGACGCCGATTCCGAGCGCAATCGTGAGAATCGCCGCCGCGGCGAAGCCGGGCGCGCGAGCCAAGGAGCGCGCGGCGAGCCGAACGTCATTCCAGAAGTGGCCCGACATACGAGTGTCTCCGTCGTTCGGCGGCACTTTGCAGGTCGCGTGCCACGCCCCCAGTGCATTCAACCCATTGAATCGAAACGGCGCCGAGCGGATGCGCCGCAAAATTGCTTCCGAAAAGCGCGACGCGATCCCGGTCGCGGGACAGGGGCGCGAGTGTCGACGCGCTTGTCACTCGCGGCGCGGCCGTGCCTGCTCGAGGCGCGTGACGCCGATCTCGTTTTGAAGGGGCTTTCGGTAGCGGAGCGTGGCGCGGTTCACGCTTCACGGCTGCAAATGTGAGCGGCGTCACGAGCCGGCGCGTGCGGAACGCAAACTCGCATCGCCGCTCGCTGTCGATCTCGTTTACAAGCGTACGGGGCGATCTGCGCGAGCCGCGCGGCGCACAACGCGTTCCGCGCTTGGCATGGCTCTTGCTCTATGTCGAGCCCGTAACTATCGACGCTTTTGAGTTAGAGGAATGAAGATCAGCCATACCGTTTCATTAGCTTTCGTGCTCGCTGCGATCAGCGCGCCCTCGTGGGCCATTCCGATCGTCGGCAGCGAAGATCCCGCGCACAACTCGGCGCAATTCGGCTACTCGGTCGAGAACCCGTTGGACTTGCGCGTGACGTTGGAGAACACGTCGAGCTACGACGCTCGCATCACGGGCTTCGGCTTCGATCTCGACGGCGGCAGCGCCTTCGGGTTGTGGTCGGTGTCGGGCACGCTCGACAACGCCGCGTGGCATTTCTCCGCCGACGCGATCTCCGGGCCGGATGACCGAGACGCGTTCGCCATCACCGGAGCGAATCTCTGGGGCGGCAACACGCAGGACGGCATCAAGGTCGGCGGCACGGGTGTGTTCGATTTCTCCGGCTTGTTCTCGAACAGCCTGAGCGTGTCGAACATCGTCGTGCGCTTCCAACGGACGGGCTCGAACGGCGAGGGCAGCGACAAGGGTTACGTCTGCACGTCCTCCTGCTCGCCTCCGACGACGCAGGTTCCCGAGCCGGCCAGCATCGGCTTGCTCGGCGCCGGCCTCGCGGCGCTCGGCTTCGTGAAGCGCCGCCGGCGCGCTGCGCAATAGTCAGCAGGGAGGGGGCCAGGCCCGACCGCCAGGGATGGCGGAATGCCGCAAGACCGGCCTCGCATGGACGCGGGGCCTGGACCCCCTCCGCTTTTCAGCCCGCGAAGCGGTGCATGCCGCCGTCGACGTGGATGACCTCGCCCGTGATGTAGCGCGCGAGCGGCGACGCGAGGAACGCGATCAGGTACGCCATGTCCTCCGGCTCGCCGAAGAACCCGATCGGGATGTTCGCGGCGATGAACGATTGACGGTTCTCCACCGTCGGATGCAAGCGCTCCAGGATCTGCTCGCTGTTGATCCGTCCCGGCGGCAGGCAGTTCACCGTGATGCCGTCGGGCGCGAGCTCGCGCGACAGTCCCTTGGCCCAGTTGTGCAACGCGGCCTTGGCGACCGACGCGATGTTGATGCCGGGCGGCTCGTTGGCGCCGGTGACGTTGATGATGCGTCCCCATCGTTGCGCGCGCATCGAGGGGATGAACTGACTCGTGAGCCGGCGCACGAGCTCGAAGTTGAGCGTCATGCCTTCGCGCCACTCGTCCTCGCTCGCGTTCCATTTCACGGGGCGCGAGCCGCCGGCGTTGTTCACGAGGATGTCGAGGCCGCCGAAGCTCTCGAGGATCCGGTCGCGCACGCGCTCCGGCGCGCCGCGCGCGGTGAGATCTTCGGCGATCACGACCGGCGCCACGCCTCCCGCGCCCTCGATCTCCGCCGCGAGCTCCTCGAGTAGATTCGCGCGCCGCGCGAGCACCGCCACGCGGCAGCCCTCGGCCGCGAGCACCTTCGCCGCGCCGCGGCCGATGCCGCGGCTTGCGCCGGTGACGAGACAGGTTTTTCCTCGGAGCTGAAGGTCCATGCGTGGCGGGATGGATTCGTCGTCGCCAGTCTAGCAGGCGGCAGGTACACTGCGGCGATGAGCATCGCGGTGGGGGAAGCCGCGGGCGCCGCGAATGCGCCCGCGTGGTCGTTGCGGCGCATCGTCACGGCGGGCGTGATCGGCAACGTGCTCGAGTGGTACGACTTCGCCGTCTACGGCTATTTCGCGGCCACGCTCGGCGCTCTGTTCTTCCCGGCCACCGATCCCGCGAGCCAGACGCTGGCCGCGTTCGCGACCTACGCGGTGGGTTTCCTCATGCGCCCCGTCGGCGCCGCGCTGTTCGGCCACATCGGCGACCGCTACGGCCGCGCCCGAGCGCTCGTGATCTCGATCGCGCTCATGGCGATCCCCACGGTGCTCATGGGACTGCTGCCGACCTACGCGAGCATCGGCATCGCCGCGCCGTTGCTGATGGTCGTGCTGCGGATGGCGCAGGGTCTCGCGGTCGGCGGCGAGTTCACGAGCTCGATGGTGTTTCTCGCTGAGAACTCCCCGCAGCAGCGGCGCGGCTTCTTCACGAGCTTTTCGATGTTCGGCGCCACGGCGGGCACGCTGCTCGGATCCGTGGTGGGCGCCGCGCTGGTGGGCGCGATGAGCGCGGAGGCGCTCGCGGCCTGGGGCTGGAGGGCCGCCTTCATATCGGGAATCGTCGTGGCGGCCGTGGGCATCGCGATTCGCCGCGGGCTCTTCGAGAAGCCGAGCGGTGTCACGGAGAAGGCGCCGCTCAAGCGCGCCTTCCGCGAGCACCGCGGCGAAGTGCTCCGCATCGGCGTGCTGAACTGCGGCACCGCCGTGATCTATTACACGCTGTTCGTCTACGCGGCCACCTGGGTGCCGCAGGTGACGGCCGTGCCGCGAGCCACCGCGCTCTACGTCACGTCGCTGTCGATGGTCACCTTCCTGATCGTGCTGCCGCTCGTGGCGGCGCTGTCGGACAGGATCGGGCGCAAGCGCCTGATGGTCGGCGGCCTCGTGTCGTGCTTGCTGCTCGCGTATCCGCTCGTGCGTCTCATGCACAGCGGCGACCCGGCGTTACTCGCGGCGGGCCAGCTCACGTTCGCCGCGCTGCTCGCGTGCTCGATGGCGCCGATCCCGGCCACGATGTGCGAGACGTTTCCGCACGGCGTTCGCGTGAGCGCCGTGAGCGTGGGCTACGGCCTCGCCTACGCGCTGTTCGGCGGCACCGCGCCGCTCGTGGCCGGGTGGCTCATCAAGCGCACGGGCAACGATCTCGCGTTCGTCGGCTACATCGTCGCGGTGGTGGCATTGTCGCTCGCGATCGCGGCCACGATGCGCGAGCGCCGCAACGCTCCGTTGAGCTGATCCGAGCGTCAGTTCGCGGAGACCGAGCTGCCGGCCGCCGCGCGGAATACGTCCGCGTCGAGCGCATCGGCCACGAAGCGCGAGCCGTCGGGTGCGAGGTGGTCCGAGTCGCGATAGAGCGCCGCGCCGCCGGCTTCCACCACGCAACGGGTGCCCGGGCAGAATCGCGGCAGCGGGTCGAACACGCGTGCGCCGTTCGCCGCTGCCACGTCGCGCAGCGCGCGAAGGCTCTCGGCGGCGCGGGCGCGCGCGTCCGACGCGAACATGCCGCAGGCCGCGGGATCGACGTCGTCGAGACGAGCGCGAGCCACGCATTCGGACGGCGAGCGCACGTTGTCCGGAACCTGGCCGAGCAACACCACGTCGACGCCGATCTCGCGCAGCTCGGCCACGGTGCGCGAGAGCCCTTCGCGCAGCACGCGCCGCGAAGTCTGCACGTTGAGCGCTGCGTCGGTCTGCCGCGCGTCGCGCAGGTAGCGGTGCTCGTTCGTGCCGATGTCGATGCCCTGCGTCCAAAAGTCCCAGGCACCCGCGAGGACCACCGAATGCACCGTACCGCTGTTCCTCACGACGTCCAGCACCCGGCGATTCACGTCGGCGCAGCCGGTCTGCTCCTCCGGATCGGGCGGCAGCAGTTCGTTGCCGCGCGCCGGTAGCGTCACCGGTATCGCGTCGAGCACGGGCGGGCAGCCGCCGTCCCATTGGAGCTGCGCCGTGAGGCCCAGCGCCCCCGCGCGCCGCTCGAGACCGAGGAAATAGTGGGCGGCGTGCGAGTCGCCCCAGACCAGCACGTCGAAGGCCCGGCCGCGGCAGTCGTTGCCCTCGGCATTGGGCCCCACGCAGCTCGGCGGATAGTCCGTGTCGTTTTGCGCCGCATCGGCCGCCACCACGGCGTCCGGATAGCGTGCCGCGAGCCCGTGGGAGACGACGAGCGCTGCGCCGGCGAGCGAGAACACCGCCGACGCGGCCACTCCGGCGCCGATCGCGCGCCAGCGCCGATCCACGCTGCCGAGCCGCCGGAACGGCGTCTCCACGAACCGGTACGAGAGCACGGCGGCGGCCGTCGCGCCCGCGAGCAGCGCGAGGGTTTCGTACACGGTGAGCTCGCGGCCCAGCTGAATCCGCGCGAGCACGAGCGGCGGCAGATGCCAGAGATACAGCGAGTACGAGATCTTGCCCACGAAGCTCACGGGACGGAATGCCAGCGCGCGCGCGATCGGACCGTCCGCGCGCCGGCCGGCGTACAGCACGAGCGCCGCGCCCGCGCACGGCGGGAGCGCCGCGAGACCGGGGAAGCGCATCTGCGGCACGTACAGCACGATCGACGCGCCGATCGCCGCGAGGCCGATCGCGCCGGCGGCCGCCGCGCGACCCGCGCTCGGCGCCGGCAGCGCCGCTACCGCGAGCATCGCTCCCAGCAACAGCTCCCACGCGCGCGTCGGCAACAAGTAGAACACGGTCTCGGGCCGCGGCCCGAGCTGCCACTCTGCCCCCGCGAGCGACACCAGCGACACGGCGAGCAGCGCGAGCAGCGTGACTCGCGGCCGGGCGATCTTCAGGAGCACCAGCAGAAACAGCGGGAAGAAGATGTAGAACTGCTCCTCCACCGCCAGCGACCAGGTGTGCAGCAGCGGGAAGCGCTCGGCGTCGGCTTGGAAGTAGCCGGAATTGCGCCAGAAGAAGATGTTCGCGCCGAACACGGCCGTTGCGAGCAGCGACTGTCCGAAGCGTGCCGTCTCCACCGGCAGCAGTATCAGGAGCGCCGCGGGCGTTACGGCGAAGAGAAGCAGGAACAGCGCCGGGAAGATCCGCCGAATGCGCCGCTCGTAGAACTTCGCGATCGAGAAATCGCGGCGGTCGATCTCCTTCTTGATGATCGACGTGATCAGGAATCCGGAAATCACGAAGAACACGTCCACGCCGACGAAACCGCCCGAGAAGGGCCAGAAACGCGCGTGGAACAGCATCACCGCCACCACGGCGATCGCGCGCAGGCCGTCGATGTCGTTGCGGTAGCCGCCGGAAAACGCGGAATGCGCCCGTGCTTCGTCGCCTAACCGAGCTCCGTCCATGCCATCTCCTCCCTGTCCCTCTCCGCGCCTCCCTGCAAATCACGTGCCGGGCGGCAGGAAAATGCCGCCTTCGCCGAAAATCGACGAGGCGGCGGGAAACGGTGGAGAAATACGGGATCGAACGCGCGGCTCGGGGCCGCCGGCGTTCTAGATTGGCAACCTACGAGGGCGATTCTTGCAAGGCCTACCGATCAGAAGCGAAGCCTCGCCCCGCCGTAGACCGCGCGGCCGGCCGTATTGAAGCCGTTCACTTCTTGATAGTCCTCGTCGGTCGCATTCTCGACGCGCCCGAAGAGCTCCCAGGTCTTGCCGAGCGAGTACGCCACCGACAGGTCGAGCACCTCGTAGTCGTCGACCGGCGTGTTGCTGAAGTCGAGCGCGTCCCTCGACAGCCGATAGTTCGCGATGAACCGGAACGCCGCGTTCATCGACGCGTACTGCACGCCGAAATTACCGAGGTTCTTCGGCCGGTTCACGCGCGGCTGCCCGGCGGTCGTTTCGGTGTCGTTGTTCGTCCAGTTGCCGATGAACCTCCAGCGTTCGCCGAACGGCGCCTCCATGCCGAGCTCGATGCCTTTCGAGGTGCTCGTCCCCTGCGACTGCACGTAGCCGTCATCGAAGGTATTCAGGTCGAACGTGTAGACGATCGCGTCCTCGATGTCCTGGTCGAAGTAAGTGGCCTCGAAGTGCAGACCGCCCGCGGTGTCGAGCTCGACGCCGAGGTCGTAGCCTCCGCTGGTTTCTTCCCGCAGCGTCGTGGCGCGCGCGGCGGGCAGCACGCCGAATGGACGCCGGTTGTACGACACCTCGAACGGGCTCGGCGCTCTGAAGCCGTTGCCGGCGCTCGCGCGGTACTTCACGGAGTTGCCGCCGGCGAGCTGCTGCACGTACGCCGCGCTCACGCGGCTGCTGGTATGCGTGCCGAAGTCCTCGTTGTCGTCGTAGCGGGCGCCGACGGTGAGGAAGAAAGCGTCCTTGAAGGCGCCCTGATATTCGACGTAGTAGCCGTCCTGATCCTGCGACAGCGTGCTGCCGGCCGTGTCGTCGGCGACTTCCTGTCTCTGCAGGTCCGCACCGTAGACGAGCGCGAGCATGTCGGAAGGCTTGTAGCTGCCGCTGTACTCGAACCGGTCGATGGTGCCGTGAGTCGCGAATGCGCTCACGCCCTCGGTGAGGTTGTCGCGCGCGACGTCCACGTTGCTGTAGGCAAACGTGTTGCCGAAGTCGCCGCGATTGTGCTCCGCCGACAGCCGGTAGGTCTGTTGATCGGTGGTCTCGACGCAGTCGTTGCTCGGATCGAATGCGGCGGTGAAACAATTGTCGTACTTCGAAGATGCATCGACGTCGCGAAAGACGAGTTGAAGCCTCAAGTCCTCGGTCGGCTTGAAACCGAGCTTCGCGTGCAGCGTCGTATTGTCGGCGCCGTCGTTGTCGCGCAGCACGTCGTCCGCCACCTGTGCGTTGAAGCCGTCGGTGTCGAGGTCGGCGCCGGACACGTAGAAGTCCGCCTTGTCGTCGCCGCCGGACAAGCTCGCGGTGATCTTGCGCGTGTCGAATTCGCCGGCCTCGAGCGAGGCGCTGCCGCCGAGCTCGGCGCCCCGCCCAGTGATCACGTTCACCACGCCGCCCGCGTCGGCGCCGTAGATGAATCCCTGCGGCCCCCGGAGCACTTCCACGCGCTCGATGTCGTCGGTGGCGAGCAGGCTGTCGAAGCTCGGGCCGACCTGCGTCCCGCTCGGGTCGACGTCCTTGATGCCGTCGATGATCAGCAGGGTCCGATAGCCGTCCTCGCCCCGGATTCTGAGCGACGTGGACTTGCCCGGCCCGCCGGCGTTGGTCACGCCGATGCCCGGCTGCGTGCGCATCACGTCGGCCAGGGACGCGTAGCCGCGCAGCTCGATGGCGGGCCCGTCGATGACCGACACCGCGGTGCCGATCTGCCTCTTCGGGGTTGGCAGCAAGCTCGAGGTCACGACGATCTCTTCGGGCCGCTCGGTGGACGCGGGTTGGGCGTGCGAGACGGCCGGTACGGTGCTCAATCCGCACAGGGCGGCGGCGACGGCGGCAGCGAGCTGTGCCTTGGGCTGGGTCATGAGTTCCTCTTGGATGTCATGTACGCGCCCGCGGAGCGCGGCCCCGAGTCCATCTGCGGCTCGGGCTGCGGATCGTATCGGAAGGAACGCCGCGGTTGGTCGTTATTAACGGTTATCTTCGTGGTTAGCTTAACCGTTATCCGCTCGGGCGCCGCGCTCGCCCCCCGTCACCTCGAGGAAATGCCGCTCGAGGCTGCGGCCCTCGTGCATTCGCCGCGGCACCACGCCGATGTCGAGCAGCGCTTTGAGCACCAGGGCCAGCGCGGCATCCCAGTCGACGTGGGCCGCGAGCCGGAGCCGGTAGTCGGGCGCGTTGCTCGCGTCGACCGCGTCGACCGGCGCCGCGCCGGTGAGGCGCGCGATCTCGGCGCTGTCGAGCGGCCGCGACAGGCGCATCTCGAGCTCGCGCGCCCCGGCCGTGAGGTCGGCCACGGGGCCCGCGGTCACGAGCCGGCCGTGGTCGAGAATTGCCACGTGGTCGCAGAGCTCCTGGATCTCCCCGAGATTGTGCGAGCTCACGACGATGGTGGCGCGTTTGCGCAAGCTCGCGACGAGATCGCGGATCTGGCGCGCGTTGGCCGGGTCGAGGCCGGCCGTGGGCTCGTCGAGCAAAATGACCTCAGGCTGGCCGAGAAACGCCTGGGCGATGCCGAGGCGCTTCTGCATCCCGTGCGAAAGCGTGCGCGCGCTGCGCTTGGCGTAGTCGTGGAGGCCCACGAGCTCGAGGCAATCGAGCGCCTCGCGCTCCGCCGCGGCGCGGTCCCGGCCGTCGAGCATCCTGAAGAAGATCAGCTGCTCGAGGATCGGCGTGTTGCGCTGGAACTCGGCGTCCTGCGGAAGGATCGTGAGCCGGCCCGCGAGCTCGGAGATCCGCGACGGGTCCTTGCCGAGCACCTCGATCGTGCCGGCGTCGGGCTTCAAGAAGCTCGCCACGATCGAGAACAGCGTAGTCTTGCCGGCGCCGTTCGGCCCGAGCAGGCCGAAGACCGACTGGGCGGGCACGTCGAACGTCACGCCGTCGAGCGCGAGCTGCGCGCCGAAGCGCTTCGAGACGCCGGCGATGCGGACCGCTGCGCTCATCGGCGGCGCATCAGAGGTCGCGCCGCTCGAACGTGCGCGCGCCGAGCCAGACGAATGCGGCGGTGTAGAGCACGCACGCCCCGAAGGCGATGGCGACGGTACCGGCGGACGGGGCGAGCAGATCGTTCTGCACGCCCCACGGCAGCACGTAGGCCGCGAGGCGCGCCGGTTCCCAGGCGAACGCCCCCACCGCGGCGCCGAGCAGCACGCCGCCGATCACCGCGTTCGCCACCACCAGCGACGTCATCGCCGAGTCGCGCGCGGCGGAGATCCACGCGCACACCGCCACGTACGGCACGCCCGATACCGCGATCGCGAGGAACCCGCGAACGCTCCAGCTCGCGATCGCGGCGCCGGCGTAGACGCCGACCTTGAGCCAGAGATACAGCGCGATCGTGGCGATCACCACGGCCTGCACGGCCACGGTGAACGCGGCGGTGGCGAGCAGCCGGCCGAGGAAGATGTTCATGCGCTCCGTGCGCAGCAGCACGTAGCGCAGGCTGCGGCTGCCGATGTCGCCGGCCGTCTGATTGAACGCGCCGAACGGTATCAGCAACGGCATGCCGAACAGCAGGATCAGGAAGATGGCCGACAACACTGCCGGGCGCTCGTCGAGCAGATAGTCGCCCCAGCGCCGCGTGCGTTCCTCGGCCGCGAGCTGCTTCGCGGGGTCGTCGCTCCGGTGCGGCGCGATCACCCACTCCACAGCCGGACGCGCAAAACCCACGAGTGCCTCCTCGACCTCCGTCTCGCTCATGCCCGCCAGGCCCGCCTTCGCCACCTGCGCCTCGAACGGCGCGATGATCGAGTTGGCCACCATGAGCCCGAAGAACACCGCGAGCAGCAAATAAACGAGCGCCGAGCCGCTGCGCAGCGAATGGCGAATCGAGTAGCGGCAGATCAGGCCGAGCTGCCGGGCGTTCACGTGACGGAGGTCCATTCGTCAGCGCGTCAAATCCTCTTTGAACGTGACGTTCACGAGCAGCAACGTGAGCACCGGATAGAGAAAGTTCAGGATCGTCGAGAGATTGAAGCCGCCGCCGATCTGCGCGGGCAGCCACAACGCCATCGGGATCGACGTTGCGATCGCGAACAGCGCGTAGACGTTGCCGAGCGTGCGGCCCAAGACTCTCTTCTGCTGGAGATAGCCGATGCCCGAGACGATCAGCAGCAGGCCGCCGATCGCACTGCTCGCGACCGCGAGGAGAAACGGTGCATTGCCGAGCGTGGTGAGCGTCTCGAGCTGCGCTCGCTGCTCCTCGCTCAAGCCGGGCGCGCCCCCCTGCGCGAGCATCGGCAGCAGCGCGGCGAGGCCGAGCGCGCCGATCAGCCCGAGCCCGCCGAAGATGAAGTTGATCACCGCGAGCGCGGTCAAGCCGCCGGGCCGATGTTGATCGCTCATGCCGGTCTCCTTGTCTAGAGAACCATGAGGTCCTGGCCGACGATCACGTCGCCCGCGAATTGCGTGTGCACGCCCTCGATGAACGTCGCGGCCGACGTGTCGAGGCTGTTTGCCGCGCGCTGGCCGGGCAGCTGGTGGTAGAGCACCACCGTCTTCACCTTCGCTTCCGTGGCCATGCGGCCCACGTCCGCCGGAGTGGAGTGGGACTCAGCCACGTGTCGCGCGACGCTGTTCGCGCGGCCCGCTTCCGTGTCGGCCTTCGCGATCTCCATGTTACGGTCGTAGGCGCTCTGCGCCATCACCTCGCACACGAACACGTCCGCGCCGCGGGCGAGCTCCACGAGGTTCTTCGAGTACGCCGTGTCGCCCGAGAGCACGATCGAGCGGTCCTTGGTCTCGAGGCGGTAGGCGAGCGAGCGGTGGGTCATCCGCTGCTTCGCGCTCTCCGGAAAATGGGTGTTCTCGGCCGTGATCACCGTGACGCGCTCGTCGCGGTAGACCAGCGTGGGCGTAGCTTTCGCGGCCACGTCGTGGCCGTGCACGAGCCGGTCGGTGCGGTTGGTGCGGCCCTCGTCGACCGTGCGGATCTCGACGTCGGCGCGCAGGAACTCGCCGGCCGCGCGCACGAGCGCCTCGGTTCCGGGCGGCCCGTAGACCTCGGTCGCCGTCGCCTTGTTGCCCGTGAACTGGTGCGCGAACAGCGCCACCAAGTCGGACGTGTGGTCGTTGTGCAAGTGCGAGAGGAACACGGTGTTGATCCGCGCCACGCCCACGTTCGACGCGGTGAGCTGGCGCACCGTGCCGTAGCCGCAATCGACGAGGTACGGCACGCCGTCCACGACGACGGCGCTCGCGGTCTGGCCGCGGGTGAGGCTCACGCCGGGTCCCGCTTGGGTGCCGAGCAGCACGAGGTGCGTGCCCGGCGGCAACGCGGAGGGACCCGGCGGGCCTCCTCCCGCGCCCGCGGCTACCGGCGGAGTGCGAGTTTGCGCGCGCGCCGCCGGTCCGAGCAGCGGCAATCCTAGCGCGGCGCCGGCCCCCGCGAGCTCGATCGCCCGCGCGAGGAGCCGGCGCCGATTGATCGTGGTCGAGACTTCGGAGTATTTCGTCATGACTCGCTCTTGGGTTGTCGCTCGCCTTGGATGCAGTGTCAGCGCGGATGGAGCAGCAGCTTCTGCGCGCGCCAGTTCAGGAGCTCGGCGACGTAGAGCTCGTTCTCCGACGGGCAGGCGATCTCGTGAATCCAGCCGAACTTCTTGAGCACTTTGCCCGAGCCGCCGAGCCAGCCCTGCACCTTGCCGTCGAGCGTGAGCTTGTAGATGCGGCCGGGATACGAGTCGGACACGTAGAGCACCTGATTCGGCGGCGGAGTGATGCACAGCGCCCACGGCGCGCCGGGCCGCTGGGTCTGCACGCCGCCGCCGGTCTCCGCCGGCCGCGCGCCGATCGCCACCGGCGCGTTCGGCGGCACGGGCACGTCGATCGTGAAAGTGTTCAGCAGCTTGCCGGAAGTGTCGAGCACCTGGATGCGGCGGTTGCCGCGGTCGGCGATGTACACGCGGTTCTGCGCGTCGATCGCGATCGAGTGCAGCGTGTTGAACTGGCCGGGGCCGGAGCCGTACTCGCCGTACGACGCCACCCAGTTGCCGTCCTTGTCGTACTTGGCCACGCGCGAGTTGATGTAGCCGTCGCTGATGTAGATGTTGTCGCTCGAGTCCCAGGCCACGTCCGTGACTTGGCGGAAGTAGCCGTCGACCGGCGGCAGCGGCGGCTGCGGATGCTCGAGCGGATGCGCGCTCTCGTCGGACGCCTCGGGCTTGCGGCCGAACACCATGCTCACGCGGCCGGCCGGATCGAACTTCACCACCACGTCCGAGCCCTTGTCCGCGACCCAGATGTTGTCGTAGCGGTCGACGCGCACCGTATGCGCGAACGACCACGCGTAGAGGTTCTTGCCGATCTCGCGCACGAAGCGGCCGTTCTGGTCGAACTCGAGGAGCTGGGTCGCGGCGGCGCCGTAGGCCGGCCCGACGGTATTGCCGCGCGACAGCACGAACACGTGCTTGTTCGAGTTCACCGCGATGCCGGCCACCTCGCCGAAGTAGGTGTCCTGCGGCAGCTGGAGGAAGTTGCCGACCGAGTCGAAGGGGATCTCCGGCGGCGTCGACTGCGCCGCGGCGCCCGCCGACCACAGAAGCGCGGCCGTCGCCGCGAGGCATGCGTTGTTCATTCTTACTCCCCCTTGGCGCGAAGCGCGTGCGCGCGCTCGTCGCGCACTCACGTTATTTGAGCGGCCCGCACGGCGCAAGCCGGCCAGGCGTCCGGCACCTTCGGTGTCAGACACCGGCGGTGTCAGACACTACGGGTGTCAGACACCGGGGTTGAGACAGGCGGCTCGCGAACCCATCTAGGTTTCGGCACAATTGCCGACCCACTCTTCGAAATCCCGCGGCGACGACTCGTCCCCGCGCAATCGAGCCGGACCCGAATGAGCGACGACGTAATCCGCATTCGCGGAGCGAGGCAGAACAATCTCCGCGGCATCGACCTCGATTTGCCGCTGAACGAGCTCGTGGTCGTCACCGGCGTGAGCGGCTCTGGCAAGTCGTCGCTCGCGTTCGACACGATCTATTCCGAAGGCCAACGGCGCTACGTGGAGACGTTCTCGCCGTACGCGCGGCAGTTCCTGGACCGCATGGACAAGCCGCAGGTGGACCGCATCGAAGGCATCCCGCCGGCGATTGCGATCGACCAGACCAATCCGGTGCGCACGTCGCGCTCCACCGTGGGCACGATGACGGAGCTCAACGACCACGTGAAGCTGCTGTTCGCGCGCGCCGCGCGGCTCTACTGCCGCAGCTGCGGCCGCGAGGTGCGCAAGGACGACGCGGAGTCCATCTACGCCGAGCTCGAGCGCGAGCCCGCGCTCGCCGGGGCCAGGGTGCTCGTGACGTTCGCAGTGGCGGTTCCCGCGAATTTCAGCCGCGAGGAGGTCGAGACGTTCCTCAATCGCCAGGGCTACACGCGGATCCACTCGCGCGACGCGCAGCGCATCGAGGTGATCCAGGACCGGCTCGCGTGGAAGCCCGACAACCGCGCGCGGCTCGTCGAGGCGCTCGAGACGGCGCTCAAGATCGGCAACGGCCGCGTCACCGTGCGCGTCGTCGGAAATGGCGCCGAGGATCGCGCGTTCAAGTTCTCCGCCCAGCGGCACTGCGCGCATTGCGACATCGATTACGGCGAGGCCGTGCCGAACAGCTTCTCCTTCAACTCGCCGGTGGGCGCGTGCGAAACCTGCCGCGGCTTCGGCCGCACGATCGGCATCGACTACCGCCTCGTGATCCCGGACGAGAGCAAGTCGCTCGCCGGCGGCGCGATCAAGCCGTGGCAGACGAAGAGCAACAAGGAATGCCAGGACGACCTCCTGCGCTATGCGCACCAGCGCGGCGTGCCGGTGGACGTGCCGTGGCGCGATCTCACGGCGGAGCAACGCGCGTGGGTGCTCGAGGGCGAGGGCTCGTGGCGGCAACGCAAGTGGTACGGCGTGCAGCGCTTCTTCGCGTGGCTCGAGTCGAAGGCCTACAAGATGCACGTGCGCGTGCTGCTCTCGAAGTACCGCTCCTACGACGCATGCCCGGCGTGCGGCGGAGCGCGTCTGAAGCCGGAGTCGCTGCTCTGGCGGCTCGGCTCGCTCGCCGACGCGGGCGCCGTCATCCCGCCCGAGCAGCGGTTCCGCGGCCAGTTCGAAGCGACCGTCAGGGATGGCGGCAGTGCCGCGATCGCAGGAGCAAATCGCGGCCTCGACGAGAAGACTTTCGCCGCGCTGCCTGGCCTATCGATTCATGACCTCATGATGCTGCCGGTGGACCGCACGCTCGAGTTCTTCGAGCGCGTTGAGCTGCCGAAGCCGCTCGACGACGCGGCCGAGCTCGTGCTCGGCGAGATCCGCACGCGGCTGCGCTACCTGCGCGACGTGGGGTTGAGCTACCTCACGCTCGACCGCCAGTCGCGCACGCTGTCGGGCGGCGAGGTCCAGCGGATCAACCTCACCACCGCGCTCGGCACGTCGCTCGTGAACACGCTGTTCGTGCTCGACGAGCCGAGCATCGGCCTGCACCCGCGCGACCTCGGCCGCGTGGTGGGCGTGCTCGGCAAGCTGCGCGACGCCGGCAACACGCTGCTCGTGGTGGAGCACGACGCGCAGGTGATGCTCGCGGCCGATCGGATCATCGACATGGGCTTAGGGCCCGGCCGCGACGGCGGCAACATCGTGTTCAACGGCTCGGGCCGCGACCTGCTCGCGCGCGGCGACACGCTCACCGCGCGCTACCTGCGCGGCGACTTGCGCGTCGGCGCCAAGCGCGCGCACCGCAAGACCGCCGACGGCGACGCTCGCCTCGTCGTGCGCGGCGCCGCCGAGCACAACTTGAAGAACGTC